>CCMO02000005.1 GCA_000751295.2 bacterium YEK0313 | reverse complement strand
CGCCCCCCGCCGCTCCCGCCGAAGCCACCCGCCCGCCGCATGAGCGCGGCCCCGCGACCGCCACCGGCGAGACCGGCCCCACCACCTTCGTCCTCGTGCTCGGCGACAATCTCGCCGAGTGGCTCTCCTTCGGCATCGAGCGCGCCTTCGAGGACGTGCCGGAAATCGGCGTCACCGACCGCACGCGCCTGTCCTCCGGCCTCGTCCGCTCCGAATTCCACGACTGGCCGCGGCAGATCCCGGAGATTCTCGCCCGCGAGGCCAAGGTCGACTTCATCGTCATGATGATCGGCTCGAACGACCGCCAGCCGCTGCGGATGGAGCGCGAGAGCGTCGAGCCCCGCTCGGAGCGCTGGCGCGAGATCTATATCCAGCGGGTCGACGCCACCATGCAGGCGCTGAAGGCCCGCGGCGTGCCGGTCTATTGGGTCGGCGTGCCGCCGCTGCGCGGCCAGCGCGCCTCGGCGGACATGGCCTATCTCAACGAGATCTTCAAGGAACGCGCCGCGCGCAATGGCGTGACCTTCGTCGACGTGTGGAACGGCTTCGTCGACGAGCAGGGCCAGTATTCGCAGTTCGGGCCGGACTTCGCCGGACAGATCCGCCGCCTCAGGACCGCCGACGGCGTGCATTTCACCCAGGCTGGCGCACGCAAGCTCGCACTCTTCGTCGAACAGGATCTGCGGCGCGATCTCATCGGCCGCATCACCCCGGCCGTGCCCGGCACGCCGCGGGCCTTCAGCGCCTGCATGGTGGCGTCGACCCGCTGGATATAGATCTCGCGCCAGCGCTCCGAGCGGGGCTCGACGCTCTCG
>CCMO02000004.1 GCA_000751295.2 bacterium YEK0313 | reverse complement strand
CTTCATCGGCACCCACAACGAGAACCCCAAACCCTACAGATGGGTCAAATCCGCCGACGAAATCCTCGCCTCGGTCAAGCGCTTCTGCCAGAAAACAATGAGCCGAACTTCAGATTCGGGTGACTAGTGGGATGATGGATAGAGCGAGGATTGCGACCCCGGCCCGTAACGGCGCAGAAGAACCCCGGTCACGATCGCGCCGGCCGCCAATAGCGCAGCCCCGACATACATCACCACCAGATAGGCATTGTCGAAGGCAGCGGATGCAGCCGCGACGAGCGCCGGCCCGTTTGCCGTGTCTCCGGCCGCCAGCGTGAGAGCGGTGGCGATGTTGTCGCGCGCTTCCACGGGAGCGCCTTCGGGCAGGGCGATCCCGAGTGTATAGAGCGCCGAAAGCAGACTACCGAGAATGGCGACGGCGAGCAGGCCGCCGAACTCGTAGGACACTTCCTCGACCGAGGCGGCCATGCCGGCGCGATGCACGGGCGCGTTGCCGATGATGGCCGTGGACGCGACCGACGCAGCGGCTCCAAGCCCCGCGCCGGTCAGGAACATACCTGCAAGCACCCATCCCGTTCCCTGCGACAGTCCCCACGCCGTCAGCAGCACGGCGAGCGACCCCGCCCCAAGCCCTCCCGCGATCAGGTAGAGCAGGCCAATGCGGTGCAGCAGCGCGCCGCCGAGCAGCGCGGTCGGCAACGAGCCGATGGCGGCGGCGGAAACCAGCAAGCCGGCCTCCAGCGGGGAATAGCCGGCGACGAGTTGGAACCGCTGCGTCGTCACGAGCTGGATACCGCCCAAGGCGAACATCATCATGGCGGCGGCCAGCACGCCAGACGAAAAGGCCGGGTTGCGGAAAATCGAGAAGTCGAGCAGCGGAAACGGCAAGCGCGCTTGTCGCCGGACGAACAGGAAGCCCGCCGCTGCGGTGACGAGCAAGGCCGCGCTCAATACGGCCGAAGACGGATTGGCGCTGGCCGCGTCCTTGATTGCGATCACGAGCGCGGACAGCGCGGCCAATGCCAGAACTGATGACAGCAAGTCCCACGGCCGCGAGCCGTCGCCGGCGACCTTCGGCGCGACCAGCAGCGTCCCGATGAAAGCCGCGATCACCACCGGAACATTGATAAGGAAGACTGACCCCCACCAGAAATGTTCGAGCAGCAATCCCCCGATGATCGGGCCTATGGCGGCCCCCACGATCGAGATGGAACCCCATATGGCGATAGCGATGTTGCGCTCGCGCTCGACGGTGAAGGTGATGCGGATCAGGGCCAATGTGGCGGGCATCATGGCAGATGCCCCGATGGCGAGGAAGGCGCGGGCGGCGATCAGCACTTCCGGCGTGGGGGAGAACGCAGCCACGATGGACGCGATGCCGAACAGGACAAGGCCGGCGAGGAACATTGTGCGATGGCCGATGCGGTCGCCAAGCGTTCCGGCACCGAGCAGCAGGCCGGCCATGACCAGCGGATAGGCGTTGATGATCCATAGCCCCTGC
Source organism: bacterium YEK0313 (assembly GCA_000751295.2). Classification (NCBI taxonomy): domain Bacteria; species bacterium YEK0313. Next base: position 13,297 of record CCMO02000004.1, on the reverse strand, counting down.
GTGGTCGTCGCCCCGAGTTCGCGGGTGAGCGTCGGAAGGGCGGTATAGAGGACGGAGTTGTCGAGGGTGATGAGCAGCAGGCCGGCAGCCACCGTCACCAGCAAGAGCCATCGGTTTGAATGTGAGGCCGTCATTGGGAATCCATCCGGTTTGAGCAGCCGTCGCTATACATTCTAGATTGTAAAGTTTCAACTCAAAAAGCTCGGTCAGTTGTCGCGGAAATCCTGACTTTCGCATCAAAATCGGCGGCGCTGAATTTGCAGGGAAAATTCTGTCGCAAAAGTCAGGTGCGAAAGTCAAACTTGTGCGACTGACTTTCGCGACACGTCGCGGCCCGGATTCCGGGCCGCTGCGGACGTGGTGCAGGATTTAGGAGTTGCGAGACATAAAGAGCGCGAAGAAATTTAGTTTTGGACCACCAGATCAAAAGACCTTGGCGGGCAGACGCGCTCGAAATAGTAGCTTTCAACATCATCCCAAACAGCATGCCACGCGGTTAAGAAGTCCTCCGCGCCCTGTTCGCGCGCAGCAGTCCGTTCATGCCGCACTTTGGTCGGCACATCCACGATCACAGCGAGGTCGATCAAATCCCGAAGGAACGGAGATGCGGAATAAGCTCCTTCGAGCAGAATCGTGGGCGCTGGCGCGACTTCGGTAAATTCGTCCTTGAGGCTGTAAGTGCCATCCGGGCCTAATCCCTGCATGAAGTCGAAAGCTCGCCACTGTGCAGGTTCCCCCTTGCGTAGAGGCTCTATTGCCTCGCGAACGCGGTCCCACTCGAAAACGCCGTTCAACCGTTCCGCCACGGTTTTTTGGGGCCACTCGGACTCGGGAACCTGCGTCTGATAGAAGTCGTCCAGCGTAACCAAAGCTATGTCGGTCAGCGTCGCTAACCTTGCCGCAATCGTTGACTTACCGGAGCCGCTTCCCCCGTCGAGCGCCACGACAACAGGACGTGCGAGTTCTACGCGGAGGGCTTCTATCTTCTCGAAGATGTGGATTTCAGGTGACTTCATTGTTCAATCAATTTCGATGATGCAGCGTTGTCGCGAAAATCCCAAAACCCGCGACAGTCGCACAATAGGGATTTTCGCGACGGGATGCACCCGCTAGATTCGGGCGGTGAGCATAGCAGCGAAAGCCCCTGCCCCATGATGATCGGATATGCGCGAGTCTCGACCGAGGGCCAGACCCTCGACCAGCAGCGCGCGGCGCTGAAGGCGGCGGGCTGCAAGCGCGTGTTCGAGGAAAAGGCATCCGGCGCGCAGCGCGGCCGCCCCGAGCTGGCGAAGTTGCTGGACCATTTGCAGCCGGGCAACGTGGTGACGGTGACGCGGCTGGATCGCCTCGCCCGATCAACGCGCGATCTTCTCGACATAGCCGAGCGGATCGGCCACGCCGAGGCCGGCTTGCGATCGCTGGCCGAGCCTTGGGCCGACACGACGACGCCGGCCGGGCGCATGGTGCTGACATTCTTCGCCGGCGTTGCCGAGTTCGAGCGCAGCTTGATCCATGAGCGCACGAGCGCCGGCCGAGCTGCGGCGAAGGCGAAGGGCGTTCGGTTCGGCCGCCCCCCTGCCCTGTCGGCCGAGCAGATCGCACACGCCCGCCAGCTCATCAGCGAGGACAAGAAGCCGGCCGAGGTTGCCCGGCTCTTGGGCGTTCATCGTGCGACGCTCTACCGGGCTTTAGAACGCAATGACGTGAATACGCATTGACGCAACTACGTTTAGTCGCCCGGCCCTAGAAGTAGTGCCTTTCGCGGTTCCTTCCGCAAGGGATTGCAGAATCGGGCGGCTTGCTCTTAGTTGTAAACATGAAGGAACGCGCGGAAGAGATTCGCAGGGGCGTTGCCGCCCACAGGGCGCGGCAGATCGCGGCCGGCCGCGTGGCGTTGAATACCTATGTTCCGGGCGAGCTTGTCGAGGCGATCGACAGGATCAAGGAGCAACGGGGCGTGTCAGCACGCGCCCCGATCATCGAGGAAGCGTTGAGGTTCTATATCGAAGCGAAGCAAGGGACATAACGGCAAAACGCCCGACCGCGCCAACGGTCGAGCGTTTTTGTAGGCCGTCAGACACACCGTAGATCAGGGGTCCGCTAACTCTCCCCTTATCTACGCTACAGCACTCCAATTCGCAAGATTGATTCTTGCGGAAACGGGAGTGCCGTGCCTGCCGTCCGCGCCGTCATGTCCTTCAAGTGGAAGGACGAGGGCATATGTTAGGGACGCACTACGCGGCCGCGATCGGCTGCGCGCGCGGGAACGCGCTTGATGAAATCATGCGGGAGGTCTGGACCCGATACGGCGCGGGCCAGCTCACCGACGACGAGGCCGGGCAGCTCACCGCGCTCGCCCATGAACGCCGGGCCATGTTGCGGGGATCAGGACAGACCGCGCTAGGGCTGATCTTCCCGCCCCCGGCCGCGCGCTGCCCGACACCAGTTCGCCGGCATAGTCATATCCGGGGGCGGTCGGAGGGCCGCATATGGCGGCCGACGACGCGCAAGGACGTGCAGGCGATCTTGAGGGCGGCCGAAATCTACAACGAGGACGGCTTGCGCCAGAAGGGCGAGCGCAGCGGGCCGCTCGGGTCGGTGGCGCTGGACGTGCTGCGGCTGTTCGTCAATCTCATCGACTTCCGCACCGGCCGGCTAGAGCCGTCAATCACCACGATCATGGATCGGCTAGGCCGGTCGCGCGATACGATCGTGCGGGCGCTGAAGAACCTGCGGGCGCATGGTTTCATCGACTGGCTGCGCCGCTACGAGCCGACCGGGAATGAGGGGCGCGGCCCACAGGTCCAGCAGGCGAGCAACGCCTATCGCCTGTCCCTGCCGGAAAAGGCCCGTCAGTTTCTCGGCCGGTTCGGCAAGGCCCCGCCCCCGCCTGCCGATCATGGACAGGATCAGCAGGCATGGAGCGAGGCAATCGACGCCTACAAGACCACCCTGCCCCTCGATGAGCGAACGCAGCTCGACGCTGGCGATAGTCCGCTCGGAAAGGCCCTCGTGATGCTGGCAAAGAGTGTGATGAAACGTGAGTCCGATAACCAGACTGAATCCCCATCTGATCTATATCTAAAAGGCGGAACATAAGCGGACGCCGCTGTGCGGGCCGCTTTCGCGGCCCTGCGGCGGTTCCGATCCGCTTATAGGGCGGATCGGGAAGCGGCACCCTCGCCACCTAATCCGCACCGCTCGCGCCTGCGGCCAGCGTCCTACGGGCTTTCGAGAGGGAGCGAGGGGCAAGGTCGGCGTTTAATTATTTACGTAAATACGTATTAACGTGTAAACGCATTACCTTGATAGAAGGCGATGGCGGCGGCCGGGAAAACGTGCTAGGCTGTACACAATTCAACACGCGGAGGCGATTCCATGACCGCCAGCACCACCATGACGATTCGGGTTAGGCCCGATGTGAAAGAAAAGCTCGACCGGATCGCGAACGACACGCAGCGAAGCAAATCCTTCCTCGCCGGCGAGGCCGTCGCCGCCTATGTCGATCGCGAGCTTGAAATCATTGACGGCATCAAGCGCGGCATGGCCGACGCAGCGGCCGGCCGCGTGATCCCCCATGATGAGGCGATGGCGGAAATCTATGCCGTCATCGAGGAAGCCAAAGCCGAAAAGCAAGCGGGCAAGGCGTGAAGCGGTCGGTCACATGGTCCCGCGAGGCGCTGGACGACATCAAGGTGCAGGTTAAGCACATCGCCAAAGATAGCCCGCCTGCCGCCACGCGGGTTGCGGATCGGATTCGAGACGCGGGCAAGGCCCTTGGGGACATGGCAACGGGCCGGCCCGGTCGCGTGACAGGAACCTACGAGAAGTCCGTCGCGCGCCTGCCCTATATCATCGCTTATGAGCTGCGGGATATGGCGGGCCGGGAAAGCGTTGTGATCGTGCGCGTCATCCACACGTCGCTGGATTGGCAACCCGAGGAATGGCCGCACTAGCTTAAAGACGTAGTAACGTCTCTAGCTATATTCTTGAATACGTATTCACGCAAAGAAGGATTAACGCATGAACGTCATTGCGTTTTTGAGCCAGAAGGGCGGGAGCGGAAAAACCACGCTTTCGGTTCATACCGCCGTGGCGGCCGAGGCGACCGGCGAACGGGTTTGCGTCATCGACGCGGACCCACAGGAGAGCGCGACCGCATGGGCGAACGCGCGGGAAGCCGGAACGCCGATCGTCGCCACGGCACAGGCCGGGGAGCTGGACGCCGCGCTTAGGGCGGCCGAGGGCGAGGGCATGACCTTGGCCGTAGTGGACGCCCCGCCCCATGCCGCCCCGGCGGCCGGCCAGATCGCCCGAAGGTCGGAGCTGGTCTTGATTCCGGTCCGACCGTCCGCGTTTGACCTCGCTGCCGTCCCGGCCGCCGTCGAGATCGTGGTGGCCGCGAAGGTGCGCGGCGCGTTCGTCCTGTCCGCCTGCCCGTTCCGTGCGCCCGAGATCGGGGAGACGCGCGCGGCGTTGGAAGCCTACGGACTGCCGATCGTTCCCGGCGAGATTACCGACCGGCGCGCGTTTGCCCGCGCCGTCACGACCGGCAGCGCCGTGACGGAGTTCGAGGCCGAAGGGAAAGCAGCGGAGGAAATCCGGGCTTTGTGGGCGTGGATCAAGGACACGTTAGAACGTAAATAGCTAAATACGTAAGAGCGTATTGAAGGAGCGGAACCTATGGCAAAGAAAGCAACCGGCCTCGCGGCCTTCACCCGCCCCAAGGCCGGCGCGGAAGCCACCAGCCTTGCAGCGATCGAGGACGAGCGGCCGGCCGTGGAAATCCCGACGCCGAGGCGAAAGAGGGGAGGGGGCGAGACTGTTGCGCTTACGGTCAAGGTCCGGCGATCGGACTGGCAGCGCCTTCGCCAGCTCGCGGATGCAGAGGGAACGACAATTCAGGCGATGGCCGAGGCCGGGCTTTCGGCGGTTCTGGCGCAGCACGGATTGCCGCCGATCGAGCCTTATGCACGTTGATACGTAAATAGCTAAATACGCTAATGCTTACGCGTATGACCCGCCCCCCGGCCGTCCCTACGGCCCTAGATGATGAGAGCGGGACGGCCGGGGGGCTACCGTCGCGGCCGTGGTGTTTCCCTGAATAGAGCTTGCACCAGGTCGGCGGGTGGATCGCGGCGTAAGCCGCGCCGGCCCGGCGGCGAACGCGCCCCCAATAGCGCCGTAGAGAGCCGGAGGGCCGTTCGTAACAAAGTCCCGGCGCTATCGCCGGGTCCGTTTCTTGTCACGTCAGGCAGCGTCATACAGCCCCCGGAACTCGGGATCGGCATAATAGGCGAGCTTGCCGGCGACGATCGGCCGTTGCCCGGCGAGGAACAGCAATTCGACATGCTGCGGCAGGTTGCGGACCTCATCCGGGGTGAGCAGCGAGCGGGCCGTGTGTTGCTCGCCGTAGGAAATGCCGGATTTGTCGGAATCGAGCGCGCGGCTCATGGTCTGGAACACAACGGTTTCCTGCCCGAGCAGATCGGAGACAAGCCGGGCGCTGTCGTGATCGTTGACGCCGAACACCTGTAGGACGCCGGCGTTTGACAGGAAGGTTCCGGCCCGCTGCCCATAGGTGGCGCGGAGCTGGTGAACGTCTTGCAGGATGGGCCAGAGCTGGACGCCGTAGCCGGCCATGAGGCCCATTGCGCGCTCGACGGGAGCCAGATGGCCGAGGGCGGCGAATTCATCCAGCAGATAGAGGACCGGCACGGCCGGCTTGGCGGGATCGCGGGCCATGTCGGTGAGGCTTTGGGCGACGAGCAGGCGCAGCCAGCGGGAATAGGTGGCGAGGCGATCGGGCGGCAGGACGAGGAACACCGAGACGTTGCGGCGCTTGAGATCGGCAAAGCGGAAATCGGATCGGCCGAGGACCGCGACCATGCGCGGCGAGTCGAGGAAATGGGTATGGCGCTGCGCGGCCGAGAGGACGCCGGCCGCCTCGCGGTCGGATTTGCCGAGGTGGCGGTTTGCGGCGCGGGCGATCAGGCCGGAGGCGGCCGTTGACGCCTGCATGTCCTTCAGGAGCGCGGCGAAGGCTTCAGGGGCGAGGGTGAGATATTCGCGCAGGGTGGCGAGGTTTCGCCTGTCGCGCGGCCCGGTGGCGGCAATATGGAGGATCAGGCCGGCAATAAGCGCCTTGGCTTCCTCGTTCCAATGCGTTTCGCCGGCCATGCCCGGTTCATCGAACACGAGGGCGTCGGCAAGGGTGCTTGCATCTTCCGCGACATCGAGGCCGGCCGGGTCGAGCCCTTCCAGCGGATTGAAGGCGGCCGAGGGCTGGCCGGTGACGCCGAAGGGGTCGAGGACGTGGACCGGGCCGAATTGCTGGCGGGCGCGGCCGGCAATTTTCGCGTTCTCGCCCTTGGGGTCGATGCAGATCACGGAGCGGTCGGCGGTGAGCAGATTCGGGATGATGGTTCCCACCCCCTTGCCGGTTCTGGTCGGAGCCATCGTCAGCAGATGGGCCGGGCCGTCATAGCGCAGGAGCTTCCCGGTCTTGCCGTCACGGCCGATCAGCAGGCCGGAATCGGCGCGGGCGAGGGCGGCGGTTTCCTTGTCAGTGGCGAAGCGGGCCGAGCCGTGGGTTTCGCCGTCCATATCCCCGAAGTGGATAATCAGCGGATTGGTGAGGAAGCGGAAAGCGAGCGCCAGCAGCACCAGCAGCGTGACGAGATCGAGCAGGAGAACCGGAACCGAGCCGACGCGAAAGCCGATTTGTTCGAGAGCGAAGCGGCCGCCGAAGCCGACGACGAACAGGACGATAACAAGGAGGAACAGAAGCCCGAGAAGCGGTTTCCAGATGCGGAAAGGTGCGGCGAGCAGAGCGACGAACGCCCATAGCGGATCACGCGCGGCCTGCCGCATCATGTTCTTGAACGCACCCCATGCAAGTCTCGCCTGACTCATGCGGCGGTCCCCCCGGCGCTGTCTGTCGTCTCGGCGGCCGGCGCGTTGCCGATCAGGTCGGCAAACAGTTCCTTGTCACCGTGGCGCGTCAGGAAGTCGGGCAGCTCACGGCGCAGCCAGTCGGGCAGGGCGCGCGAGATTTCATCGTGGCCGTTTTCGAGGCGATGCAGGATGAGCGCGCCGAGCAGCACCTTGCGGCGCGTGTCGTTGGCGCGTTCCTGCTTCGACAGACGGGCCTTGAGCGTGGCGCGCTGCGCATCCAGTTCGGCCAAGCGTTGTTCGATCGTTTTGCGCGCCATTCTTCAAATCTCCTTTTCCGGTCGTTCGCCTAGACTATCATTCCCGGCTGCCTTTTCCAGCGTTTGCCCGTTGAGCTTGAGTTTTCGACGGTTTTGCAGCACAATCCGGGCCTCAGTTCATCGCATCGACCTTGCCGCAAGCGCCACACCGAGCGACGAAAGAGCGGAGCGATTGAGTTGAGAAGGGCGCACTTACGAGTTACTGCGTAACTCAGCGCGCTGTCAGCTAGAAAGCTGACGGGAAAGGCGGAAACGGGATCGAGGCAACGGGTTGGCGATCTACCATTTCAGCATGAAGCCAGTTTCGCGGGCGAAGGGCCGTAGCGCCGTCGCCTCTATGGCTTATCGTGCCGGGGAGAAGTTGACCAACGAGCGCGACGGCATCACGCACGACTACACGGCAAAGCAGGGCGTCGAACATGCCGAGATCGTCTTGCCGGAAGGCGTCAACGCCGATTGGGCGCGGGATCGCTCGACGCTCTGGAACGCCGCCGAGTTTGCCGAGAAGCGGAAGGATGCCCGCGTTGCCCGCGAGTTCGAGGTTGCCTTGCCGCATGAGCTTTCGGCCGAGGAACGGCTAGAGGCGGCGCGGGAGATGGCGCAGGAGCTGGCCGACCGCTACGGCGCGGCCGTGGATTTCGCCATTCATGCACCGCACGAGGCGAGCGACGTTCGCAATCACCATGCCCATATCCTTATGACCACGCGGCAGGTGACGGAGAACGGGCTAGGCGACAAGACCTATCTTGAGCGCGAAAACAAATGGCTGCTGGCGCACGACCTGCCGACGACCGATATGCAGCTCCGCGACCTTCGCCAGAGGTGGGAGGGGATCGCCAACGAGCGGCTTGCAATGGCCGGGCTTGATATTCGGATCGACCATCGTTCGCACATGGAGCGCGGGCTTGAGATCGCGCCGACCGAGCATATGGGCGTCCATGCCTCGCAGATGGAACGGCGCGGCCTCGACGTGTCGCGGTCGCGGCTGGACGAGGATGCGGCCCGGCGCAATGCCGAGCTGATCCGGGAGAAGCCCGAGCAGGTTCTAACCCTCATCACCGGGGAAAAGAGCGTGTTCGATCGCCACGACGTTGCGCGGGCGCTGCATCGCTACATCAACGACGACCCGCAGGAGTTCCAGAGCGCCTTTGCGAAGGTGATGGCCTCGCCGGCGCTGGTCGAGTTGCAGCCCGAGCGCGCGGACCCGGCAACGGGCGAGATCGAGCTTGCTCGCTATTCCACCCGCGAAATGGTCGAGATCGAATCCGGCATGATCGAGAGCGCGCAGCGGATGCACGCGGCTCATGGTCATGGCGTCGATCGCCGGCATGTCGAGCGGGCGATAGATGCCCAAGACGCCGCCATTCGGTCGAGCGTTTCCCATGACACGGCCGGGAAGGTTGCGCGGGGCGAGCTGGACGCCGGCGAACGTGAACGCCAGATCGAGACGGCGCGACTTTCGGACGAGCAGCGCCGGGCGATCGAGCATATCACCGGGCCGGAGCGGATCGCGGCCGTTGTCGGTTATGCCGGCGCTGGCAAGTCCACCATGCTCGCGGCCGCGCGCGAGGCGTGGGAGGCCGAAGGCTATCAGGTCCACGGCGCGGCCCTGTCGGGGAAGGCGGCCGAGGGCTTGGAGGAAAGTTCCGGCATCCAGAGCCGCACCCTCGCATCATGGTCCCGCGGTTGGGAGAACGACCGCGGCACGATCGGCCGCGGCGACGTGTTCGTGATCGACGAGGCGGGCATGGTCGGGAGCCGCCAGCTCGCCCGCTTCGTTGGCGAGGCCGAGGCGCGCGGGGCGAAGATCGTCCTTGTAGGCGACCATGAGCAGTTGCAGGCGATCGGGGCCGGCGCACCGTTCCGGGCGATCACGGAGGAAATCGGCCATGCCGAGCTGTCGGAGATTCGCCGGCAGCGCGTGGACTGGCAGCGGGACGCTTCCATTGACTTCGCCACGCACCGGACGGCCGAGGGGCTGGCGGCCTATCGGGATCACGGCAATATCAGCTTTGCCGAGACAGGCGAGGACGCGCGCGGCCAGATCGTGCGGGACTACCTTGCCGATCGCGATGAACGTCCGGACGGCACCCGGGTTGCGATGGCGCATCGCCGGGCCGATGTTCGCGCCATCAATGACGCGATCCGGGCCGAGCTACAGGACCGGGGTGTTTTGGCACGGGGCGAGCTGGCGCGCGTGGCCGACGACAGCCTTGCGCCGGGCGACGTCGCCCATGAGCGGGAAGGGCCGGGCCGGGCGCTGACCTTCCAGACCAATACCGGGCAGAGGGAGTTCGCGCCGGGCGACCGCATCGTGTTCTTGGAGAACAACCGCGACCTTGGCGTGAAAAACGGGATGCTAGGCACGGTCGAGCATGTCGAGGCGGGCCGGATCGTCGCGCAGCTCGACGGCCGGGGCGGCGATAGTGTTTCCGTGCCGATGGGCGACTATCAGGCGATCGACCACGGTTATGCGACGACGATTCACAAAAATCAGGGGGCGACGGTCGATCGCTCCTATGTGATGGCGTCGGGGACGATGGACCGGCATCTAACCTATGTCGCCATGACCCGGCATCGTGACGGGGTGCAGCTCTACGCGGCACAGGACGAGTTCACCAATGCCGGCCGGCTGGTCGAGCATGGGGCCGCGCCCTTCGAGCATGACCCGCAGAAGTCCGACAGCTATTTCGTGACGCTGGAAAACGACAAGGGCGAGCAGCGCACCCTATGGGGCGTCGATCTAGAGCGGGCCATGAAGGAGGCCGCGCCGGAGATCGGGGAGAAGATCGGCCTACAGCATGAGGGTTCCACCCCCGTCACCTTGCCCGATGGGACGCAGACGCACCGCAACACATGGAAGGTTCAGGACGCCGGCGAGCTGGCCTATAGCCAGCTAGAACGCCGCCTGTCCCGGTCGGGCGTGAAGGAAACGACGCTCGACTATACCCGCGACTTTGCCGAGCGGCGCGGGATCGCGGAGCAAATGGGCGTCCGCAGCGAGATCGAGATTCCGGCCGAGCGCGCCGGGCTACGTGCGGAACGGGAGTCGACGGCCGGGGATCACGCCCTTGAGCGGAGATCCTCGCAAAAAGTCGGCGCGGATCTCGCGCAGGATCTTCGTGCAGATCCGCGCGAAGATCTCGCCAGCGATCGACAGCAGCGCCGCAATCCGTTCGAGGGCCTGAAACTCGGGCGCGGCGCGGCGGCCGAGAGCCGCGAGCCAGACCGCGCCGGCGAGGACGGCCCGCAGATCGACCAGAAACGGCCGCAGCAGGCCGAGAAGCAGCGGCGCGGTATGTTCGCCGGCCTCAAGCTCAATGCACGCCCTGCGCCCTCACAGGAGCGCGGCGAGGCATCGCGGATGCAGCGACGGCCGGAAAGGGAAGGGAGCTTGCGGCAGGCGCCGGCGCCCGACCGGCTGGCCGAGCGGGCGCGGGGGCAGTCGCCGCTTGAGCAGGCCGTTGACCGCTATTCGCGGGCCTATCAGTCGATCGACCAGCACCGGCGCGAGGGCCTGCCGGTCCTCGACATGCAGCGGCAGGAAATGGGCGATGCCGGCCAGCAGCTCGACCAGGTGCGCGACGGCATGAAAGATTTGATGCGTTCGACCCTGCAAAACGACCCGGCGACGGCGCGCGCCATGACCGAGCTTTCCGGCCGGGAGCGTGTCGCGCAGGTGATCGACGGGATGAAGCGCGAAAACGCCGCGCTGCAAGACCCGAATGTCAGGGCCGAGCGGTTTGTTGAACGCTGGCAGGAACTACAGGGCCAGCGCCGGGAGCTTCGCGGCTGGCAGCACGACGATGCCCGCGCCAAGGTCGAAAGCCAGATGAACGGCCTGACCAAGAGCCTCGAACGTGACCCGCAGGTAGATTCCATCCTGCGCAATCGCCGGCAGGAGCTTGGAATCGGGCAGGAGCTTCGCCGGGGGCAGAGCATCGCCCATCAGCTACAAGAAGAAATGTCACGCAGCCGGCAGATTAGCCGGGGCATCGGTTTGGGAAGGTAGGCACGGAGAATATGACGGAGCTGGACGACGACAGGGAAGGAATCGCACGGCAAGCACTGGACGAGGACGCCGGCGACCCGGCCGCCGCGTTCGATGCGCTCCGGCGCACGATCGAGACGCAGGGCGCGCAGATCGGCGCGGAAATGACCGTGATGCGGCGTGGGCTGGAAGCGGCTTTCGACCAGCTCGAAAAGATCGAGCCGGCGCAGGACTACAAGCCCCAGCTCGCCCAGCTCGTGCAGGCGCTCGACACTGTTGCGGAGCGGATGCACGGCGTAGAGCAATCGCCTATTCTCCGGCAGGGCGCGACGCACTATGCGGCGCTCCTCGAGCGCAGCGGCGAGGCCCTGATACGCACCGCCGCGCAACAGCTCGAGCGGCAGGCGTCCGACCTCGAGCGCGCCGGCCGCAATCTTTCGGCGCACGTCGCCGGCGCGCGGGAGCGTAGCCGGCAAGATTGGTGGCTTGTCGCCGCTTTCGCGGTCGGCCTGCTCGCCGGCGCGCTGGTGATGTTGTTCCTTCCGCGCCTGTTGCCGTTCTCGGCCGCGCCGCGTGTCGCCAGCGTCGTCATGGGCGAAAGGCCGTGGCAGGCCGGTATGAGCCTCATGGCGTTCGGCAGCCCGGAAGCGTGGCAGCGCGTGGCCTCGGCCGACCAGCTCCTTGAAACGAACAGGGAGGCGGTAGCGGCTTGTTGGGAGGCCGCGCGCACGGCCGGCGAGGATCAGCGATGCACGATCACGGTGAAAGCGCCGGCGCAGTAGTGTGGAAGGAGTTTCTATGGCTAACGCTCAACATATGTTCGTCGTGACTGGCGGCCCCGGTTCCGGCAAAAGCAGCCTGATTGACGCCATGACCCGGCGCGGCTTCCGCACGATGCCCGAGGCCGGCCGGGCGATCATACAAGATCAAGTCAGGATCGGCGGGCCAGCCTTGCCTTGGGCGGATCGGGCCATCTTTGCCGAACTCATGTTGGGTTGGGAGCTGCGTTCCTATCACGAGGCTCTTGCGAGTGACGCGCCTGTCCTGATGGATCGCGGGATTCCTGATGTTGTCGGCTATCTTACGCTCTGCGGCCTGCCTGTCCCGGCTCATATTGAGGCGGCGGCGAAAATTCATCCCTACAACGAGCGGGTTTTCCTCGCCCCGTATTGGGGTGCCATTTTCGCGCAGGACGCCGAGCGCAAGCAGGACCGGCAGGAGGCCGAGGCGACCGGCCGAGTCATGGCCGAAACTTACACCCGGCTTGGCTATCAGATTGTAGAGCTGCCGCTGGTAGGGATCGAGCAGCGCGCCGACTTCATCGCGGAACGTCTGCAAGCCGGGTGAAGCAGGCTAAAACTGTCGCATGTTTTGGGAGTTTCGCGACAAAGTCTATGAGTTCTTACTATCTCGCGTCATGCTTTCGGCCATCGTCACCAGCTCACGACAGACACGCTCCTTGAGCTTGGCCGGCAATGGCCGGTTGGACATTGCCTCGTGGACCCACAGGCCATCAGCAGCAAGACGGGCGACGAAGCGCGCGAGGGCTGCCGGATCGTCGTCGTCAGGAACCGGCGGCGACCAGCGGTCAAGAACGCCCTGCCATAAGGAATCAAGGTCCGGCTCGCCGGCGCTTTCCAGCATCATCAGAAGTTCGACGCGGCGGGCCATCTGCGCGCAGCTCTGGATATAGGCCGCATCGCGTTCGGCCGGCTCCACCGTGTCGGCTTTGCCGCCCGCGATCTTCTCCATGCCCGCCTCCCATTGGTCGGCAAGATGTTGGTGGGCCGCGAGGATAAGCGCCTCCCGCGACGGGAAGTGGTAGAGCAAGCCGCCGCGCGTCAGCCCGGTTTCGGCCGCAACGGCGTCGAAGGTGACAGCGGTAATGCCGTCACGCTCGACAATGGCGATGATCGCGTCGAGGATTTTCCTGCGATTGCTGGTCCGCATGATGCCCTCCGCGAACTAGTCACCCGGAACTGTAATTCGTATCATTGACCCAAGTGATTTGGGGGCTGATATGGCGGGCCGGGTGGCGGATGTGGTTGTTCTGAGCGTTGAAGAGCGCAGCTTTCTCGAGTCTCAGGTTCGG
>CCMO02000003.1 GCA_000751295.2 bacterium YEK0313 | reverse complement strand
CGTAAAGCGTTGTCCTCGCTTCGCTGCGGGAACGCTTGACCCGGACGTCTGACGAGCTTCACCGGAACCGTCGGTGAGGCGCTTCCATGCCTGATTCTGAGACAGGATTACAGAGTCAGGATAACGCCCGATTGGACGTCAGGCCATATTGCAGGTTGATCGCGGCCAGCGGCGCCGGGAGCTGGCGCAGATATGCGGCCGGCGCACCGACCAGGCTGGCCAGTTGGCCGAAGCTCCAGTGCGTGGGTGCAATCGGCGTATCTGTGCCCGGCAGGATGAGCGCCAACCGCTCCGGGTCGCTGCGGTTCGCCTCCACATGGATGAGCGGGCTTTCCACAACGCGCGTGCGGCTGCGATCGGCGCGGTTGCGGACGGAGCGCGCCAGCTCGGACAGTGACAGATATCGCTCGTCCGCGGGCCGGGAAAACCACTCTGACGAGACGCGGCCGATCCGCTCTCCGCGGCCGACATCGACCTTGTAGCCGCCGCTGGTGTCGCGGCGCGCGTCTAGAACTGAAACCTGGGTCATGGGACCAATCTCCATGACGGGCGCCGGAGACCTCTTCTCCAGCCCTCAACCCGTCACGGAAAATCCCTCCGCACTCTCACTCTCAGCGGGGCGTTGTGGGGCAGCCGCCCCGCAGAAGGGGTCGACCGAGACCGACGGGCTCGGGCGCAGGGGAAGGCTTTCCCCTCAAGGTCTAGTCCAAGGTAGACGCGGCGGCCGGATAGAATGTACCGATCCATCGCTGCTTGAGCGTAGCGAACGCTAGTCGGCTTGGAAGGCCGCTACCCCACGTCGGTGGAAAGAACACAGTGAGCTGCTCGCCGACCTGAACCGCGAGTTTCCCGATTTCCGAGACAACCGCGTCCAGGGTGGTCGACTCTACAAAGGGACCGATCACGGCGTTGCCTTCGCGCTGTGGCCTGATCATGAACGCGGACTTCATCGTCGGGTGGCCAGCGAGTTCGGAAAACATTTTGTAGGTTTCGTAGCGCTTTTTGCCGGTGAAGCCGTCGCGAGCGTCGATGGCTTCGCGCACCTTTACCGGCCCGAATTCTTTCTGACGCGCCTTCTCATCAGCGAGACGCCAACGTCCAATCAGACTTCGATCGCCGGCGAAATAGCTTAGGAGGAAAGTCGTCTCGAGCACATCGCGAAGAATGAGCGCACTGTTCTGGCTGTAGCCTGACAGCGCGAGTTTGATGCTTGCCCCAAATGCGTTGAACGTGCGCATGCCGAGAATTTGAACGACCTTCAAATCTTCGTCGGCGGTTTGGAACTGTCGCAGTATGTCGGCGAGGTCCATCGCTGCCTCGGTCACCGCCAGATGCAGTCCCAGGCGGTCGTCCGCTGCGATCATCCCCAGAGCCTTCTCTCGAAGCTCCTCTTCGCCGGCGTGTAGCCGTGCCAGATTGGCCGATAGGAGGTCGGCCGCGCTCGGTTCCATCGGTGTCACCTCCAGAGGGTGTCGTTCTTGTTCCTTACTACGTTGAAGCTCCCGAACGCCGGCCGTGCCTTATAGGAGGTCACATGAGTGAGGGCGTCGCCCAGCGCTTCAGCCAGGTCCGCCCTGGTGATCGTCGAACGATCGCCGACGATCACCTCCACCGGCTTCAACTCGTCGGTGAAGGCCTCGAAGTACAAGTTCCCTTCGTGGATACTGTCGGCAAGGCGGCTAAAGCAACGGTATTCGGACTCGTACCTCCACGCGGTGAACTTGGTGAGCAGCAGATCATCGACGTCTGCGCTGATGATTTCGCGGTCGGATGGTGCCGGCAAACGTGCTCGGCGGTACTTCACGGGATGATAAGTGTCGTTCCCGTCCGGCACATCAAAGCCGATAGCCATGCCATGGTGCTTTTCGGCGTAATGGCCCCAAAGCATGGGGTGGGACCATTTGCGGCTAAAACATACGATGCCGAATTCGCGATCCCGTTCATTCTTCCAGTTGCGCATAAACGCGCGGACGCGCTTGTCGCGGAGGTTCCATCCAAGAAATTCGAAGGGATCGTTCAGCTCGTTGATGCGTGCAATCTTCAGACGACGTTGCTTGAGAGCGAGCAACCCATATTTCTGCGAAGTGAAGTGATAGAGGCGCATATTCGTTCAGGTCGCTTCGCTTCCTAGAGTTGCGTGGTCGCGGCATGAGTCGCGCAGAAGCCTATTCTACACTTTTATCTAAAGTCTCGGGTCTTCACCTTGATCGAGTCGATATGCAGATCGCGGACGTACATGTCGCGCGTGCGCAGTCCCTTCGGCGCAAGGCCGCGCGGGTCGGGCGTCGGGGAGGCATGATGGAATTCGTCGCCCCGACCGTGTGGCAACGGAAAGGCCGTGTCGCGCTCGCCGACGCTCGCCAGCTCAGCGGAGAGATCGGTCAGCCGTTGGACTACGAGGTGAACGACTTCGCCTTCGCGCTGAACGCGCCCGCGCACGGCGATCATGCCGGCCGACAGGATGGTGCGTCGGTTCTGCTCGAAGACCTTGGGCCAAACGACGAGATTGGCGATTCCGCTCTCGTCTTCGAGCGTGATGAACATGACGCCCTTGGCGCTGCCAGGCCGCTGTCTCACCAACACGATGCCGGCCGCCTCCAGCGACCGGCCATCTTTCGCGTCCATCGCCTCTTGGCAGGTGACCATGCGACGACGGCGCAGCTCCCGACGCAGGAACGAGACGGGATGGTCCCGCAGCGACAGGCTGACATGCCGATAGTCCTCAACGACTTCACCACCCGCCGTCATCGGGCGGAGGATGACCGCCGGTTCGGCGACCTCCGGCACGATCTCCGTCTCTCGGGCCGACGCGGCGGCAAAGAGCGGGAGCGGCTCATCGCGCAGAGCCTTGATCGCCCATAGCGCCTCGCGGCGTGCCAGGCCGAAGGGCGGTCGAAATCCGTCCGCTTCGGCGATCTGCGTGAGCGCCGCGACGGGGATGCCGGCACGGCGCCATAGATCGTCTACCGAGCCGAAGGGCTGATCCGCCCTGGCCGTGACGATCGCCGCGGCGTGGGCATTGGCGAGGCCTTTAACCATGCGCAGACCCAGGCGAACGGCGAACCGCTCTTCGCTGCCGGCGGGCTCGAGCGTGCAGTCCCATCGGGATGCGTTGGCGCAGACCGGACGGATTTCGACGCCATGATCACGCGCGTCACGCACGATCTGCGCCGGCGCGTAGAAGCCCATGGGCTGACTGTTCAGCAGCGCGGCGCAGAACACTTCAGGATGCCAGCATTTGAGCCAGGCTGAGGCGTAGGCGATCAGCGCAAAGGAGGCTGCGTGGCTTTCCGGAAACCCGTAACTGCCGAAGCCCTCCAATTGTTTGAAGGTCTGCTCGGCGAACGCCTGCTCGTAGCCGTTGGCCACCATGCCGCCGATCAGCTTGTCCCGGAAATGCGAGACGCCGCCCGTGAACTTGAAGGTGGCCATCGACTTGCGGAGCATGTCGGCCTCGCCGGGCGTGAAGCCGGCGCATTCGATCGCGACCCGCATCGCCTGCTCCTGAAACAGCGGCACGCCGAGAGTCTTGCCGAGCACCTTCTCCAGCTCGGGCTTCGGGTAGTGGACGGGCTCAAGGCCCTCCCGGCGACGAAGATAGGGATGCACCATGTCGCCCTGGATCGGACCTGGTCGGACGATCGCGACCTGCACGACGAGATCGTAATAAGTGCGTGGCTTGAGCCGCGGCAGCATCGACATTTGGGCCCGGCTCTCGATCTGGAAAGTGCCGAGCGTGTCCGCCTTTCGTATCATCGCGTAGGTGCGCGGGTCCTCGGCCGGGATGGAGGCGAGGTCGAGATTGACACCCTTGTGCTCGGACAGAAGATCCAGCCCCTTCTTCATGCAGGTCAGCATCCCGAGCGCCAGGACGTCGACCTTCATGAACTTGAGCGCGTCGATATCGTCTTTGTCCCACTCGATGACCTGCCGGTCCTTCATCGCAGCGGGCTCAATCGGGACCAGATCGTCGAGCCTGTCATGGGTTAGGACGAAGCCGCCTGGATGCTGGCTGAGATGGCGTGGCGCGCCCATGAGCTGTCGCGCGAGATCGAGGGTCAGGCGAAGGCGGCGGTCGGCGAGATTGAGGTTCAGCTCCTCAACATGCTTTGGCTCGACGCCTTCCTCGGACCAGGCCCAGACCTGCGACGACAAGGTGCCGATCAGATCTTCGGGCAGGCCGAGCGCCTTGCCGACATCACGCAGCGCGCCCTTAGCGCGGTAGCGAATGACGGTGGAGCAGAGCGCGGCGTGGTCACGGCCGTAGGTGTCGAACACCCATTGCATGACGATCTCGCGCCGCTCGTGCTCGAAATCGACATCGATGTCGGGCGGCTCGCGCCGCTCCTCGCTGACGAAGCGTTCGAAGAGAAGATCGTTGCGGCCGGGATCGATCGAAGTGATGCCGAGGACATAGCAGACTGCGGAGTTGGCGGCCGAGCCGCGACCCTGGCAGAGGATGTCTTTCGATCGGGCGAAGCGAACGATCGAATTCACTGTCAGGAAGTAGGGCGCGTAATCCAGCTTTTCGATCAGCCGCAGCTCATGCTGGAGCGCGGCGGTCACGCTGTCGGGTACGCCCTCGGGATAGCGCTCCGACGCGCCTTCCCAGGTCAGCCTCGCCAGCGTTTCTTGCGGCGAGAGCGCCGGATCGTCACGCTCCTCCGGATATTGATAGGCAAGCTCGTCGAGACTGAAGCGGCAGCGATCAGCGATCTGGAGAGAGCGAGCAAGCGCTTCCGGATAGCGGCTGAACAGCCGGTGCATCTCCTCCGGCGGCTTGATGTAGCGGTCGGCGTGACGTTCGCGCCGATCGCCGAGGGTGTCGATCGTGACGTTGTGGCGGATGCAGGTCACGACGTCTTGCAGGATGCGGCGACCCGGCTCGTGAAAGAGGATGTCGTTCGTCACCACCGCGGGCACGCGCATTTGCGCGGCGAGGTTCGACAGCTCGTGAAGGCGAAGCTGGTCATTGGGGCGACGGTGTAGCGTGAGGGCGACGTAGGCGCGGTCACCGAACGCGTCGCGAAGCCGGCGCAATCTGAAGCCGCACTCGTCATCGGCCAAGTCGGGCACAAGGACGGCGACCAGGCCATCGCCATAAGCTACGAGGTCCGGCCATTCGAGAATGCACTTGGCCTTGCCGCCGCGACCCTTGCCGAGCGAGAGCAGACGGCAGAGGCGCGAATAGGCGGGGCGGTCGGTCGGATAGACCAGCACCGACGTGCCGTCGGCGAGGTCGAGGCGGCATCCGACGATCAGGCGCACGCCGGTCGTCTTCGCGGCCTCATGAGCGCGCACGATGCCGGCGAGGGAGTTGCGGTCAACGACGGCCACCGCCTCGATCCCGGCAAGCGCCGCCTGGGCGAACAGCTCCTCGCAGGACGACGCACCGCGCAGGAAGCTGAAATGCGAGGTGACCTGAATCTCGACGTAGCGGGGCTCACTCATCCGAAGACCCCATGGATGAACCATCGGTGCGAGCCCGTGGCCGTGTCCTCGCCATCGCCAGCGCGGTAGAGCCAGTAACGCTCGCCGGCGTCGTCCTCGACCCGGAAATAGTCGCGCACGGCGACCAGCTCGGCGTCACGCTTCCACCATTCGCCGAAGACGCGCTCCGGGCCGTCGCCGCGACGCAGGCGCCGGCGCACGCCGCGCCAGGTGAAGGAGACCGGCGGATGGTCGGGCAACAGCGCCACCGTCTCGACCAACTCGGGATGAGGCAGGAGGCGCGAGGGCCTCGGCCAATGGCCGGGCCAGCCCGCCCCCGTGTCGGCCGCCATTGCCGGGATGCGGCAGACGGATCGCTCGGGAACGTCGCTTGCGACGGGAGCAAGCCGATAAAGGGCGCGCTCGCCCACCCGGTTCATCAACGTGTCGATGAGATCGGAGACGTCCGGTGTGCTTTCCTCGATGAGGGAATTGACGATCTGTCTGCGCTCAAGCGGCTCGGCGACGCTCGCGGCGAGCGTCATCACCTCGATGCCAAAGCCGGGTTCGATGGTCTCGATCCTGTCGCAGAGCAGACGCGTCAGGCGCTTAACGTCGCGGACCGGCGTTGCCATGCCGACCCTGACGGCTTGGGCGCGGCTGTCGACGCGGTGGCAGATGAGGTCAAGTCTGCGAGCGCCCAAGCCGCCGGCCTCGAGACGCTCGCAGAGCTGGCCGACGAGCTTGGCGATATACCGGGCTATGGTCTCGGCCGCGGCGATCGGCTCGGCGAAGGCGCGGCGCACTTCGATGAGATCGACCGGCCGGACCGGCTCGATCGGCTCGGCCGCCTGGCCGAGGGCTTGATCGATGCGGCGGCCGATTTGGGGGCCGAAGCGCAAGGTGAGCGGCGCCCGAGGCTGCGCGAGAAGGTCGCCGACCGTATCGAAACCGAGTGTCCGCAGGGCGGCGACGGTGGACGCGGCGATGCGCAGCGCTGCGAGCGGCAAAGGCTCCATTATGGATGCGCCATGTCGGTCCGGTGCGATCTGCGGGGCATAGCGGGCCAGAGCGTGCGCAGCGCCCCAGGTGTCGGCGATCGCGCCCCGAGCCGCGATCCCGGACATGGCAAGCCGGCCGATGAGGCCGTCCAGCATCGCACTTTCGCCGCCATGGAGATGATCGGCGCCCGTCGAGTCGATGATGATCCCGTCCGGCGGATCGGGAGCGACGACGGGAGCGTATCGGAGGAGCCAGGCCGCGAGCCGGTCGAGCGCCTCGGCGTCGCCTACCGGGTCGGCGTCCTGCACGATGAGTCCGGGCGCCAGGACCTGGGCCTTGGTGACGGGCATGCCAACGCGCAGGCCAGCAGCGCGGGCAGCGGCGTCAGCCGCCAGCACCACCCGCCTGTTCCCGTCGCGGCCAATCAGGACGAGCGGCGCCTCAGCCGGAGGCGCCGCGTCGCCAGCCTTCCGCCGTAGCCGGTCGGTGGACCAGCTCGGCAGGAAGAGCGAGACGACCCGTGTCATCGCACGCCTCCACTTCGAAATCTGCACTTTCGCCCGCGCGAGCGCGGATCAGTTCGACCAGCCAGCGGGCTCGACCCACGCCCGGAACGGGAAGCGATGTCGAAGGCAAAGCGGAGACGCGCCAGCGCGTCATCGCCGCTGTAGGCTGGCCGAAGTCTGTAGCCTCTGTCTGTCGCCGCCAGCGTCGCAGCGCGATCCCGATCGATCCGGTGCCTTCGGCCGCCAGTTGCAGGCGCCGCGAGGCGGTCATGGAAAGTCGGGCCACTTCACCAAGGACGGCGCCCAGGCCACCGTGGCGCAGGCCTTCCTCCATGCAGGCGAGCACGGTCTTGTCGTCGCCGGCTTCGAGATAGATCACGCGATCGGATGCAAGGCCTGCTTGGGCGATCGCTGGCGCGAAGAGGTCGGGGCGCGTGATGCACCAAAGGATCTTGCCCTTCGTGCGGGCGGCGATCCCGGCGCTGAAGAGGGCGGCAGCGGCTCCATCGATCGCGCCGTTGCCGCCGCCGGCGATCTCATGCAGGGCGCCGAGCGCGAGTCCTCCGCCGGGTAGGCGCGAGTCGACCTCGGCAATCCCGAAGGGGAGAACCGATTTGGCGCGCCGGCTGCGACCTTCGATCTTTTCGATCTGCGCGCGCAAAGACTCTATGGCGGGCTCGGGCCGCAAGCTCGTTCTTGACCTCCAAGGGCGGGTTCTTCGTCATGTTCGCTATTTGTTCTATCTTTCAGGAACGAGAGTCAAGCCCGGATCGGCGTGAGCGAGGGTGCGCGACACGGTTTTACTGTCTCGTGGCTATCTGAGCGCCGCTGGGCGGTCGAGGCGCATGCAGCGAAATCGCTTAAGCATAGGAGGTGACGGGAGCCTTGGCCTCCTTCTGGCGCTGCTGGATGCTACCTAGCCACGTCTCCAGTTTCACGACTTCGGCTATCAGATCGGCATGAGAAACAGTCTCAGGGTTCAGGGTTTCCGCGGACGTATGCATCTCTTCCGACAACCGGCCTCGCGCTGCTGTTACGGTCTTAACGTCGTCATCGCTGATGATCGCGAGCTTGAATAGACTGTTGCCCTTTATGGCGTTATCGAATCGAGCAAGGACCGGAAATACAAAGTCTGCGATGCCTTGATCCCAAGATTCTCGAAGTTGCTCGATGATGCCTTTGCAGAAGATAGTCCGCCGAGCATCCGGCCATGTATCAAATTGGTGCTTTGCTTCTTTCAGCTCCGAGCGCAGGGATTGCGCCAATTGTTGCGCTGATTTCGCCTTCATCGGCAGCTCTGACTCCACAAAGCCGGGTCGGCTCTGTTTGCGACAAACTGTCTGATACTGGATGGAGCGCGTTTTTGCGTCCGCTTCGCGACGCAACTCGAAAAGAAACGTCAGATCGTGTGTAAACACGATGACCTGCCGGTGCTCAGCCTCCTCTACAAGTCGCGCTGCTACCGCCCTGCGATGAATGTGATCGAGCGATGACATAGGGTCGTCGAACACAATACTGGAGTATTGTTTGGATGTGACAAGCTCGGCCAGGAATGCAGCGAGTGCGACGCAACGATGTTCGCCCTCGCTGAAAATCTCGCCCACAGGCTCATCAGGTTTCTCAACGAGACAAACTTGAAAATATGACACAGCATTCGAATCTTTGACTTTCCGAAGCTCGACCGGCATTCTAGCCAACTTGAGCTTATCAATCTCACGCGCGAATCGACCGCGTAAGGCGTTCGTAACAAGCTTGTCAGACAATTCCTTATTCTTAGTCGTAACGGATCGTTTTGCCGTATCCTTTGCGGCCTTGGTTATGATTTCGGCCTCTTTGCGCCTCTCAATCTCGGCTTTAATGTCCGCGAGTAGAGGGCCGAGTGCCTCTCGATCTTTCAGTTCTCGATATTCCTTCACCAAGGCAAGGTGCTCTGGGCTGTTTTGATCGGCTGACAGTTGAAGCGCACGACTCGCAAGGCGGACAGATAGCGCGGCGAGTGCAGTGGCTGGGAAGGCAGTGAGTTGCTCGGGAGCGGTCTTGCTACGGACGAAAGATCGAAGCCGCCAAGCCGCCCGCGTACTGCATTCTCTCACAACACCGGCAAGAGAGACGTCCCCGATCTCGGTCTCAATGAGGCTAACGAACTGGCGGCGGGCCGCAGCGCTCATATGCTTAGCGGCGGCTTGTTTTATCGCATCGCTATAGGCCTCTTCCGCGGCGTCTTCGTCGGCTTTTGTCGAGCCCTTAACGAACGTCTCGAACGTCACGAGGCGCTCAATCGCATCTTTTTCCATGGGCTGTTGGCAAAGCACGCACAACTCATCATGGCCCGTTGGATGCGGGAATGTCCTGCTCGGATATGCGATGCCATCGGAGTATTTCCGGGCGGCCTCCCAAAGAGCGCGCCATGTCGCCTTCCCCACGTCAGGAAGCGGCGAAGCGGCGAACAACGCGTCGGATGCCAATTTCGCGCTCTCGGCTTTGGTTTCCCAGTCGGATTTCAAGGAGGAGCGCATCGCAAACGCCGCAGGAGATGCCGTGTCGACCAGATTCTTGAGCTTGCCGATGCCATCATCAAGGCGTGCTTTCTGCGCGGTGATTTTCGCAGCGGCTCGTTTCGGTTCTTGTGCGAGATCGCTTTCCAGCGCGGCGAGGTGGGAGGTTTCCGCCTCTGACAATTGCGCCAGCAGGTCGAGCTGAGCGATGCTTGATTTTGTGGAGAGGCTGCGCACGAAAGCGCCGGCAGCGGTATCGGCACCAAGTTGGGGCTCTTTAATTGCCAGCGGCGTTTTCGCATTGATGGCGGCAAGCCGATCATCGAGCTTTGCCTTGACCTGATCACAGGCCGTAGCCAACGCTTCCAAGACACGCATTGGCTGGGGAATGTAGGCCACGGCGTTCGTCTTCTCGACGTGCACGTTGGCGCTTCTGGAGTCGAAAATGCTTATCGACGGAAGGTCAGCGTGGCTCGGCGCTTCCGGGCTCCATGCGAATTGATCCTCCGTGGCACCACGTAGGAACACAATGTTGGCGGTCTGCGGGGTAGCTGCCGCATCTTCCACGTCACGCAAGATCTTGTTGTTGCGGTCGCGTGTCCGGCAGGCGTGCTTCAGGATACGGACATAGCCAGATTTGCCTGACCCATTGTCGCCGTACACGATCGACAGTCCCGCCTGCGCGAATTCGAGTTTTTGATCGAAGGCCAGGGCATTGACGCCGGTTGGATTCTCGATACGCAACACGCTGACCGGTGCACCTAAGATACTTTGTGACGAGACATCTGCGTCTGACAACGGCGTGTGAGGCAGCGCTGGATCAAGGCAAATTTCGAGAAGTTCGTCGATCTCCTCGCTGCCAAGGATGCCGCTCTGAACAAGTCGGCGCAAAGCATCTCGTTGCCAAGCCGGACGCGTAGCAGACCAAGCAAGCACCTCGGCAAAAGCGAGGTTTTCGGTCAGCGTTTCTTCGTTGGTAGATTGAGCCTCAGCCATCAGCCTTTGCCACCTTTCTTGTCGGAGTCCCAGGCCGGGAGAATGAACGGCTGGCCATGGTCGATAGGAACGCGAATTGACGTTTCCCCCCACTCGGCGGGCGCTGCAAGCGCGATGATGAAGCGCGACGAGAGGTCGGCATATTCGCCTTCCGGCATGGGCGTATGTCGTTCGGGCAAGCGGCGGAAAAGATGAGTATGATAGACCCAAACGTCATTGCCCCTGAGCAAGACCAAGAGCTGCTTGATCCGGCGGCGAACGGCGATTTCTTCGCTTGGGGCCACCTTCTCTAGGATGCTCCGGACGGACCACGTTAGGCCGTCCAAAATGCCGATCAGCTCTTCCGCGTACTCAGCCGCCTCATCCGTCAGCGAGATCATAATTTCGCAAGCGAAGTCGTTCGAGCTGTTTGCCTGCTTGAACAGCAGACCTTCATCCATCGTCACATTTGCGAGGTCGTAGTCGTACCGGGAAACCAAACGCTCTTCGCGCATCTCAGCAATGACAGCAGAGAAAACCTCGCCGGCGCCCGCGGTCTTTGATTGAGTGGCATCACAAGGAAACGAGATTTGCTCCCGGCGGACGTTCAAAACCTTCGCAAGTCGGTCAAGAACGTCTACTGGTACAGGCGCATTTTTGTTTTCGATCTCGCGAAGCGTCCGTTCGCTGACCCGAACCTCATAGGCCAATTCTTTCTGTGTCGAGACACGCTCGGCGTTGGTGCGGAGCCTCTTTATTTGGCTTCCATCGGGGGTAACTTTCTTCACTGTCGCCTCGGTTTGTAATTGTCGATTTAGGCACAGTATAACAGTCGACCTGCGAGTAGTCGGCAACAAACCGGCAGCTAACCGGCAAGCGCGCGGCAAGCCTGCGAGCGCGGCGGCTTTCACTCGCAGATCGATGCCCCAAAATCCCGGCGGGGCGGTTGAAACAGCACATCGACAGCAGCCGTTCCGAATGGAGGGCCTTGCCTCATCGGCGATCCATGGCCAGATCCTCCTGATACTGATGCCAGCCGTACATATCTTGTATGGGCTCGGCCATGACCTCATCGAGGTCGTCGATTTCCTGATGGAGCCGAGCATAGCAATCCAGGACAGCGAGATCGTCCATGCCGA
This sequence comes from bacterium YEK0313, assembly GCA_000751295.2. Lineage (NCBI taxonomy): Bacteria > bacterium YEK0313. The sequence continues at coordinate 253,657 of CCMO02000003.1, read as the reverse complement.
GCCGCAGCTTGGCTGCTTGCCGACGCCAACTGGCAAACGGCAACTTCTTATGACGGGGCTTCCATTCAGGAAGAAGCCTTTGGTTCGCCTCGATCAGAACGCTGCTTCCGCGGGCGATGGAAAGCCGATCCGGATCGAACGGTTCAAAGGGAGTCTGGGTCGCTTTTAACTGGCGCTCACGCTCACGATGACGGCGCACTACCTCCGCGATCGTGTCGGCCTCGAGTTGAACACGACGTAGGGTCTGAGTGGGGTCATCCTTACCGCTGCGACCCTTAGCGATTATTCCGAAATCGGTTTCCGATTTCCCTGCGAGGCCGATTAAGTGCTCCGCCAATGCATTGCCGAGCAGAAGAGGGTCGGGATCGACGCGCGCGGCGACGCGCATGCAGAACGCCGATACGTCGACCTTGCAAGCATACCGCCGCGTCTCCGCAAGCTCGGGAAAATGTTCGATGATCTCACCCCGGGAGAGTGACTCCTCCCAACGCAGGAAACGCACCGGCCTCAGCAATTGCGGCGCGTAGCTCAGTACGAGTTTGAGGTATAGGCGGGCGAGGGGGCCGATGACAGGGTCGTCGCGCAGACCAACATGGTAGAGCTGATTGCGATAGCCGTGAAGGATCTGAACAGATCTGACGTCAACGTCCGCGAAATAGCCTGCCCGCTTTAACAGGGACGTCTTCGCATCAAAATTTTGCCCACGTCCAGCGAGCTTATCTTTCAGGGTCAATTTTGGGCTTGCTAATCTGCTATCCTCTTCGATCAGTTCTAAGCATCTTTGATGGCACATCAGCTCGAAAGCATTGTCGATTAAGATCAGCGCCATCCGGCTGCTGAGCGGACGTGCCGCCGATAGTTCCGCGGCCGCTCTGTCGAGTTGCTCAGCAAGAGGTAGGATGAAGCGCATCAGACCTCCGGCGAGAGGTACTTGCGAGACAGCATCGCTTTCAAAGTGCGCCGAGCCCCCACGTTTTGATTATTCGAAGCGTCACGCGACCCGCCTAGCCAGGCGCTCATGCTCTGCGATGAGGAAAGTCAGATAGCTTCGTATGAGGTTGCAGTAGAGGCGTGCCTCATCGATCTGGAGCGCAAGGCCCTCCCTGAGATCGACCCCGTGACGGACGCCACCACCCGTCGGCGAGGAAAGATAGCCATGCAACGTCATCATCCATTGCAGGATTTGCTCTTGATGCCCGCGGCCGCGCTGGCGTAGTTCGCCGATGATTTCGTTGAAGTACCGACCCTGGATGCTGCCGTCTAAGATCTCAGGACCACGAAACGCCGTCGAGATCGTCTCCAGCAGCCAAAGGACCTCTTGGACGGCCTGACGGCCGTTGCCTTCGCTCAACGAGTGCTGGGAGGCATCAAGAGATTCGTTGATGATCGCTTGCGCCTGCACATCGAGAGATGGGGGAGCGTCGGGTACGTTGATCGGAATGTGGACCCGCGTTGCGACCAGCATGGGAGGGTCGAGCTGATAGCCAGCGTCTGCGTCCGCGAGGATGCGGTTTATCCGCCCGGCATCCGGCACGACCATGGTAGGATTGCGGGCGCGAAGTTCCTGGCATGCATCCCAGAATGCCTCGATGAATATGGGGGCGTTCGTCTCCGCACGCGCCATATCTCGGTCGAGATCTTCGGATGCGAACCGTTCGTTGGTGCTCGGCCAATACTCTGTGTTGGCTGCGGCGCAGAAGCGAGCCTTGAAATGCTCCAAAATAGCCTTCCGCTGGCCTTGCCCGCAAACGCGGTTGATGAGATCGCGAAAGCCCTCTTGGACGGCGGCTTCTATCGGGCCGGGACTGTCAAAACGCCATCTGCCATCGAACTGGAGCATCGGGTGTCACCGCGCTGCCGCCGACTTTCGGCGTGCTACGGTGCGCATAGGTCTGTCGTGGGAGACGGTTCCATCGCTGAGACGCTGGAGCCGGATGGCCGGCCGCCCCGGCAGATTCACCGTCAGCTCAAGTTTTCCGCCGATCGCCTCAACGTAGCTGCGCAGTGTCGATAGGTACATGTCAGCCTGCTTTTCGATCTTCGAGACCGACGGTTGCTTTATCTTCAGCGCCGCAGCGATGTCCTCCTGCGCCTTCCCGGCGATCTGACGCATCTCGCGCAGGCCCTCAACCTCCTGCTTCAGTTCCTCATAACGGGCTTCGATCTGCTCCTGCTGATCGCGGGGCAGAGAAGCAATGACGTCGTTAAGGCTCCGGCCCATCGATCAATCCTTCTTTGCGGATTTCAGGCTTTCCAGATGTGCGGAAAACCGACTGTCCGCCTTTGCGATAAGCTGCTTGTAGAAGCGCTTCTGGCTGCCGCCGGATTTGTCGCCTGCAACGAGAAGGATGGCCTTCCGTTCGGGATCGAAGGCGAAGGCAGCACGCCATTCGCCGTCGGCGGCAGAGAAACGCATCTCCTTCATATTGGCGTGCTTCGAGCCGTTGAGCGTGTCGGCGTATGGCCGACCGAGCTGCGGACCGAATTCGCCGAGCAGTTTCGCAACTGCCAGCAATTGGGTCTGAACCTCGCGCTCAAAAGCCAGGAACTCCGCCTCGAAGGCGTCATGCAATCTAACATCCCAGGTCATATAGCTTCCAAGCTATGTTGAGTCAATGGCGAGCGGGGCATTAGTTGCCACCCTCGGCCACGCCAGCCTGGCGAAGCAGATCGCCAAGGCTCTTTCCACCGATCCAACATCGCGCAATGACGCGGTCAAAGGAGCGGACGCGGCCGCCGCGCCCACGTTCGGCCGTGCAGGTGATCTCGCGCCGAAGGGCGACGCGTTCGAGCGCCGCTTTCGCCGCGGGACCGCCTGGCGTGTGCAGCTCCGGGGCATCGAAGTCGGCAAGGCGCACCTCGATCCACTCGTTGGGGTCCGATGTACGCCCGACGCAAAGACCGTCGCCGTCGCCGACATAACGGACCAAGCCGGAGAACTCGACTCCAACCTGCGAGGGGACAGGCGCCTCGCATGGATCTGCATGGGCCGGGACCGCAAAGCAGGCCGTGACGAATGCGCCGGTGACAGCGATGAAGCGACCGCTCACGCGGCCTTCTTCAAGGCGCTGCCGCCCTTCTTCTTCGCTAGCAGCGCCCGGACGAACTTATCCCACTTGGCCATGCCGGCGCGCTTTTCGACCATGTAGTTCCAGCGATCGTAGTGCTTCGAACTGACGTCCTGAAGGGCGTGGTTCTGAAGCCGATCGCGGATTTCCTTCGGCACACCAGCTTTTCCGGCGAGCGTCTTGAAAGTGCGCCGGAGATCGCGGTTCGTGACGTAGGGGATCACGCCGCGATCGCGCTGACGCCACATGAACGAGTATAGAGTGCCATGGCTGACCGGCTTTGACTGGTCCGTGGCGGAGGGGAAGAACCATCCATATTCGTTGGGCTTGATGGACTCGATCAGTTCGGCCGCGAGCGACGGGACCGGGACAGCGTGCGGCTGGAGGTTTTTGGTCTTCGACCAGTCGATGATCCGCTCTTTGGCGTCCCACTGGTCGACATGGAAGCGAGCGATCTCCTCAACGCGCTGTCCGGTCAGCATGAGAAGCTGCACGGCGCGGAGGTAGGAGGGAGTGACTGGCACATCGGGGCATTCGAGCCAACGATAGAGCTGCAGGAACTCGTCCTCATCCAGCCAGCGCGTGCCCTGGACCTTGGGCTCCGTCGGGATGCCGGTGGCCGGATTAAAAGGGATGCGGAAGCGGCGAGCCGATTGCTGTCGATAGTCGTTGTCGGATTTCATACCCCAGCCAAAGGCCGCGTGGAGATACGACCGCACATGATCGGCCATCGACTTCGCGCCACGATCATAGATCGGACGGATTAGCTCGATGATCTCCTCGGCCTCGATCTCGCGGGCGAGGCGGTTTCGTCCGAGCGTATCGGCAATCTTGTTCAGGCCTTTTTCCGTCTCCTTCCACGATGGCTTGCCGGCGGCCTTGAGCGACGCGACATAGCCCTCGAATAGGTCCGCGACCGTGCCAGGACGCGTATCCGTTGCGATCTTGATGCTTCGGCCCTTCTGGATCACATCCGCGAAGTCGCGCTTGAAGACCGCGCGCGCGTCAACGAGGGACATCGAGGGATACGCACCGATCTTCTTCTTGGTGCGCTTGCCATCACGCCACTGCTGGGCCATCCAATCGGCGGTCACGCGCTTGGGCATTGGCTTGAGGACAAGGACGAGACGGCCGGTGCCGCGTCCATCGCCGTCGGCGAGATTTTCTTGCTTCTGGCTCACCTCGACGCGCTTGAGCGCATGCCGGATGGCGGTGTCGGTCAGGCTGGGCATCGCGATTCTCCTGTTCCGCAACTGGGATCGGTTCAGGAGAAACAGGGGTCGCTTGCTGGGAGCGGAGAGCCGTTTTCTACCCCTTAAACCGCCCCCAGTTTGCCAAAACCGTCCCCACTACGCAATGCCAAAAATGCCCGAGTTTGCTAGTGTTTCAGCGTGCTTGTGCGTGCTCCAGCGTGATCTTATTGACCGAGTGGGATGGTTGTGCACGAGCACCAGGGCGGTGGAGGAGAGTTCCAGCGCCCGCTTCACCACCTCGCGCGGATAGACCGGCGTGTGGTCGACCGTGCCCTCGCCCTGCACCTCGTCGGCGATCAGCGCGTTCTTCTTGTCGAGATAGAGGACGCGGAACTGCTCGCGTTCGGCGAAGGCCATGGCCGTGCGGCAATAGTCGAGCACGGCCGACCAGGACGACAGCACCGGCCGGCGCGCGATGCGGCCGCGCCCGAAGCGCACGGCGGCCGCCTGGACCACCTTCACCTCGACGATCGCCGCGGCCGTCATGCCCTCGACCTCGGCGAGCCGCGCCTCCGGCGCCGCGACCACCTCGGCGAAGGAGCCGAAACGTTTCAGGAGATCCTTGGCGAGCGGCTTGACGTCGCGCCGGGGTATGGCGCGGAACAGCACGAGTTCGATGAGTTCGTAGTCGGCGAGCGCCTCCGCGCCGGCCTCCCGGAAGCGCTGGCGCAGCCTTTCGCGGTGGCCATGATAATGCGGCGGCTCGGCGGCTTCGGTCAGGCCCGAAACGGTCTTGTCGGTCATCGGCGCGAGGCTCCCCGAAACCGACGCTAATCGACATCGCGGCGCATGCAGGTTCCGGTCGAATACGGATGAGGCGGCGCGCCCGTCGCGCTTTCCCTGCGCCAACATGCGTCCCCCCGCCCCATGAACAGGGCGGGAGGCTCGGCGCGCCGGCGGCTGTCAGAGGAAACCGATCGAGATCCATGGCACGGCCGCCACGATGACGAGGCCGACCAGGAGCGCGATCATGTAGCCGACGATCGGCCGCATGCCCTCATCGGGGTGGATGCGGCTGATCGCGCAGGCCGCGTAGTAGCCGACGCCGAAGGGCGGCGCGAAGAGGCCGACGCCCATCGCCAGGATGACGACCATAGCATAGTGCACCTCGTGGACGCCGACCTGCCGGGCGATCGGGAACAGCAGGGGGCCGAAGAGCACGATCGCCGGGATGCCCTCCAGAACCGAGCCGAGCACAATGAAGGCGATGATCGAGACGGCGAGGAATGTCGGCACGCCGCCGGGCAGGCTCTTCATGATCTCGGCGAGGGCCGTCGAGAAGCCGGACTGCGTCAGCGCCCAGGCCATGCCGGTGGCGGCCCCGATGATGAGCAGGATCGCGCCGGAGAGCGAGGCCGTGTCGAGCAGCATCGGATAGAGCCGCTTCCAGTCGAACTGGCGGTAGACCAGGAGGCCTGCGATCGCGGCATAGGCGATGCCGATGGTCGAGACCTCGGTCGCGGTCGCGACGCCCTCGATGACCGCGGCCCGGATGATGAAGGGCAAGGCGATGGCTGGAAGCGCGATCAGGAAGGCCTTGCCGATCTCCGCGCCCGACGCACGACGGACCGCGGAGAGGTCCTCGTTGCGGTAGCGCCACCAGACCAGCGCCGCGAGCGTCAGGCCGAGCACGAGGCCGGGCAGGAGGCCGCCGGTGAAGAGCGCCGCGATCGAGACGCCGGTCACCGAACCGATCGTGATGAGCACCAGCGAGGGCGGAATCGTCTCGGTCTGAGCCCCGGTCGCCGACAGCAGGGCGACGAGGTCGCCGGGCTTGGCGCCCCGCTGCTTCATCTCGGGAAAGAGCACGGGGGCGACCGCCGCCATGTCGGCCGCCTTCGAGCCCGAAATGCCCGAGACGAGATACATGGCGCCGATCAGCACATAGGAGAGGCCGCCGCGAACATGGCCGAGCAGGCTTGCGAGGAAACCGACCATGGCGCGCGCCATGCCTGTCATCTCGATGAGCAGGCCGAGGAAGACGAACAGCGGCACCGCGAGCAGGATCAGATGGCTCATGCCTTCGTCCATCCGGCCGATGATCACGACCGTCGGGGTCGATGTGGTGAGCGCGAGGTAGGCGAAGGTGGCAAGGCCGAACGCGAAGGCGATCGGCACCCCGAGCAGCACCATCGCACCGACGCCGCCGACGAAGAAGACGAGCAGGTTCCAGTTGCCGAGCCCGCCGAGAGAGGGGCCGATCAACGCCGTCAGCGCGATGACCATGCCCGTCATGCCCACGGCGAGCCCGGCATCGCGCAGGTCTCCGACGCGGCAGAGCTGGACGAGAGCGACGAGCAGCATCAGTCCGATTCCGACCGGCAGGGCGGCTGCCCGCCAGGAATTGGCGATCTCGAGGGCGGGCGTCGTGACGTAGACCTCGTCGGCGGCAAATTCGATGGCCGGGTGGAGGACGAGCGCCAGGAAGGCGACCGCCGCCGCGATGGCGACGAGGTCGAGGACGCCGCGCATCCCGGGCGAGAGCTTGCCGACGACGGCGGTCATGCGCATGTGCTCGCCGCGCCGCAGCGCCACCACCGACCCCAGCATGGCAAGCCACAGGAACAGGATCGAGGCGAGTTCGTCCGACCAGATCAGCGGCTCGTGCAGGACGTAGCGCCAGACGACGCCCATGAACAGGACGACGACCTCGGCGAGGACGAGCAACGCAGCCGGTATCTCCACGAGCAGGCCGACGATACGGTCGAGCTTCGCCGGCCAGCCTGGATGCGGAACGCGCAATGAACCGGCACCATGGGCGGCGCCGACTGCTGTCGGATCGTTTGCCATCCGGATTTCCTCTCCTGTCGGTTTTGCTTTCCGGCCGGAGCGGCCCGGCCGGTTGTCGTCCTTTCGCGGTACGGTTCGGACATGCTGGTTGCTGGGCGCGGCGGCCGCGCCCAGACGATCGGCCGGAGCGGCGGCTCAGCCGAGCTTGCCGGACACCTTTTCGAGCAGGTCCCAGGCCTGGGCGCCGTATTTCTGCTTCCACCCCGCGTAGAAGCTGGTGCCGGCGAGCGCCCTGCGGAACGCGTCCTGCTGGACGTCGACGAAGGTGATGCCTTTGCCCTGCAGATCGCTCTTCAGGCTGGCGCTGAGCCTGGCGATGTCGGCGCGCTGGTCGAGCGCGGACCGGTCGAGCTCGCGGCTGATGACGGCCTGGAGATCGCCGGGCAGCCTGGCAAAGGCCCGCTTGTTGCCGAGCACCCAATAGCCGTCCCAGACATGGCCGGTGAGGCTGCAGGTCTTCTGAACCTCGTAGAGCCGCGTCGTCGCGATGATGGCGAGCGGGTTCTCCTGGCCCTCGACGACCTTGGTCTGGAGCGACGAATAGAGTTCGTTGAAGTTGATCGGCGAAGGCGCGGCGTCGAGCGCCTTGAACAGGGAGGTCAGGGCGGGGGCCGGCGGCACGCGCAGCTTGAAGCCGTTGAGGTCTGCCGGCGCCTTGATCTCGCGGGTCGAAGAGGTGATGTGCCGGAAGCCGTTGTCCCAGATGCGCGAGACGGTGAAGATCGGCGTCTTGGCGATCTGCTCGCGGATATGCGCGCCGAGCTCGCCGTCCATCGCGGCCCAGACCTGGTCGTAGTCCTTGAAGGCGAAACCGAGGCTGGTAATGCCGGACAGCGGCACGAAGGTCGCCAGGATCAGGGACGAGAGATTGAAGAAGTCGACCGAGCCGTTGCGGACCTGGGTCAGAAGATCGGTGTCGGAGCCGAGCTGGTTCGCGGGGAACAGCTTGATCTCGACCCGGCCCGCCGTGGCCTCGCGGATCCGGTTCAGCGCCTCCTGGGCCCGGATGTTGACCGGATGGGTCGGATCCTGACCCGTCGCGTATTTCAGGTCGAACTCCGCGGCGCCGGCCGGCCATTTCAGGATCGTCACGAGCGGGACGGCGGCGGCGCCGGCCACGAGGCTGCGGCGGGTCGGAGCGAAGCGGATCCTTGTCACGATGTCCTCCTTGAGTGTGTTGCGCCGGAAAAGGCTCAGGCGGTGCCGTTGAGGGCGCGGTAGGCGCGGATCACCTGGCTGTCGTCGGCGGCCCCGTCGCCGCGGCCCGACGTCGAGGTGAAGAGCTGGTGCGCAAGCGCCGCCAGGGGCAGCGCGGCCTTGGTCTCGCGGCCTGCTTCGAGCACGATGTCGAGATCCTTGACGAAGATGTCGACGGCGCTCGTCACCTCCGGCTCGGGCTCGAGCATGCGCGGGCCGCGATCCCTCAGCATCCAGCTGCCGGCCGCGGTGCCGGTCAGGATGTCGAGCATCGTCCTCGTGTCGACGCCGACGCGCTCGGCGAGGGCGAGCGCCTCGGCCGCGGCGGCGATATGCACGCCGCACAGCAGCTGGTTGACCGTCTTGACGGTCGCGCCCTGCCCCGGCCTGTCGCCGACCTGCAGGGTCCGGCTGCCCATGGCCTCGAGGACCGGCCGCACGGCCGCAAAGGTTTCGGCCGGAGCCGCGGCCATGACGGTGAGCGAACCTACCATCGCTCCGACGACGCCGCCGGAGACGGGGGAATCGACGAAGCGCCTGCCGGTCCGGGCGACCCGCTCGGCGATCGTCTGGACCCGTTTCGGCGGACAGGTCGCCATCAGGCAGACGATCGCCTCCGGCGGCGCGGCCGCGATGGCGTTTTCGTCGAAGAGAACGGCCTCGGCCTGCTGGGCGTTGACGACCATCAGAACGATGGCATCGGCGCCGCGGAAGGCCTCCTGAACGGAGCCGCAGGGCGTGCCGCCTGCGGCCTCGAGATCTTCAAGGCCGGCCGGGTTCAGATCGAAGCCCCGGACCGCCAGGCCGGCTTTGACGAGGTTGCGGGCCATCGGCCGCCCCATGGCGCCGAGCCCGACGAAGGCGATGTTTTTCATTGAACTCTTCCCGGTCGTGCAGCGGCGTCTAGAGCCAGTCCTTGATCGCGCTCGTCACGGCCGCGGTGGAGAGGCCGTACTGGTCGTGCAGCGTCGGAAGCGCGCCGGCTTCGAGGAACTGGTCGGGAAGGCCGATCTGGCGGAAGGCAGCTGGCCGGACATCCGAGCGCATCAGCGTGGCGGCCACGGCCTCGCCCAGGCCGCCGATCACCGTGTGGTTCTCGGCGACCACGACGAGCCGCCCGCCCTTGCCGCATTCGGCCAGGATCGTCGCCTCATCCAGCGGCTTGATGGTCGGGACATGCAGCACGCCGGCTTCGATGCCGTCTTTTCTGAGTGCCTCGGCCGCCTCCAGCGCCCGCATGGTCATCAGGCCGGAGGCGATGATCAGCGTGTCGCGCCCGTCGCGGATGAGCTTTGCCTTGCCGAGCTCGAACCTGTAGCCGTAGTCGTCGAGCACGCATGGCACGTTGCCGCGCAGAAGCCGCATGTAGACCGGCCCCTTGTGCGCCGACATGGCCGGCACCGCCTGCTCGATCTCATGCGCGTCGCAGGGATCGATGATGGTCAGGTTGGGCATGCCCCGGAACATCGCGATGTCCTCGGTCGCCTGGTGGCTCGGGCCGTAGCCGGTGGTCAGCCCGGGCAGCGCGCAGACGATCTTCACGTCCAGCATCTCCTCGGCGATCGCGAGGCAGATGAAATCGTAGGCGCGGCGCGAGGCGAAGACGGCATAGGTCGTCGCCCAGGCCTGGAAGCCCTCGCGCGCCATGCCGGCCGCGGCCATCATGAGCAACTGCTCGGCCATGCCCATCTGGTAGAACCGATCCGGATGGGCATCGCGGAAGATGTGCAGGTCGGTATATTTGGCAAGATCCGCCGAGAGCCCGACGATGCGGTCGTTCGTCTCCGCGAGTTTCGCCAGCGCGTGGCCGAACGGCGCCGGCTTCGTCTTCTGGCCGGCCCCGGCGATGGACGCGATCATGGCCGAAGTCGTCAGCCGCGGCCTGTCGCTGCCGCCGGCGCCAAGATGAGCCGGCCGGATATATTTCGAGCGCCTCATTGTGCCACTCCCGCGTCGATGATGGTGATGGCCTCGGCCCACTCGTCCGGCTCCACGCGCAGGAAGTGGTTCCGTTCGCGGGCTTCGAGGAAGGGCACGCCCTTCGCCATCCTGGTGTCGCAGATGATGATCCGGGGCTGCGCGGCCCGGTGGTTCCGGGCCGCGTCGAAAGCGCGGACCAGGGCGTCGATATCGTTGCCGTCGACGCGCTGCGCGAACCAGCCGAAGGCCTCGAATTTCGGCACGAGCGGCTCGAAGTTCATGACCCCCGTCGAAGGCCCGTCCGCCTGCATCTGGTTGACGTCGACAATGCCGATCAGGTTGTCGAGCTTGTGGGAGCCGGCCGACATTGCCGCTTCCCAGGTCGAGCCTTCGTCGAGTTCGCCGTCCGAGAAGAGAGTGTAGACGAAGGCTTGCGACCTCTTGCGCTTCAGCGCGAGGCACATCCCAACCGCGATGCCGAGCCCGTGGCCGAGCGAGCCGCCGGTGATCTCCATCCCGGGCGTATAGGCGGCCATGCCGGACATTGGCAGGCGGCTGTCGTCGCCGCCATAGGTCTCGAGCTCGTCCTCGGGCAGGATCTTTGCCTCGATCAGCGCCGCGTAGAGCGCGATGGCATAATGACCGATCGAGAGCAGGAAGCGGTCGCGCCCCTCCCATTCGGGGTCTTCGGGCCGGTAGCTGGTGGCGTGGAAATACGACACCGCGAGGATGTCGGCGACACCGAGCGCCTGCGCGATATAGCCCTGGCCTTGGACTTCGCCCATGCGCAGGGCATGGCGCCGGATGCGCCGCGCCCGCTCGGCCAAGGTCACGTTGTGACCGATCTCGGTCATGTCTCAGTCTCCCTTGCTCAGATCGGATGCGGATCGCGCTGCGACCGGCGGGTCCCGCCTGTCGCCGCTCCGGCCAATGGCGGTCTCCTGCCGGTGCGACCGCACACGGCATGCGGCCCGCGGCGCTGGAGCCGGAAGCTGTTAGCCGGCTTGCTGGAGAAGTTTTCGCCCTCGGAAGGGGAAGCGCCCCACAGGGCTCAATGGATCAGCATCCCGCCGTTCACATCGATGGTGGCGCCGGTGACATAGGCGGAGAGACTCGAGGCCAGGAACAGGCCGATGCCCGCGACATCCCGGGCATCGCCGAGGCGGTTCAGCGGAATGCCCTTGAGGATGTCCCGCTTCATCTCGTCGGAGAGCTTGCCGGCGGTGATGTCGGTCTGGATCAGGCCCGGCGCGATCGAATTGACGCGAATGCCGAAGGGCCCGAGCTCGCGCGCCATGGCACGGGCAAGACCGAGCACGCCGGCCTTCGCCGCGCTGTAATGCGGCCCGCCGAAGACGCCGCCGCCGCGCTGTGCCGAGACCGACGACATGCAGATGATCGAGCCGCTGCCGCCCGCCTTCATGGCGGGGATGGTGGCCTGGCTCATGTAGAGCGTCCCGCGGAGGCTGACATCCGTGACGGCTTCGTAGTCGCCGGCGGTGATGTCGAGCGTCTTGATCGGCTGGGTAATGCCGGCATTGTTCACCAGGACGTCGATACGGCCGAAATCCGCCAGCGCCCGTCCGACCGCCCCTTCGCATGCGGTCTTGTCGGTGACGTCGCAGGCATAGCCCCGATGGTGGGGGCCAATGGCCGCCGCGGCGGCTGCGGCCGCGCCTTCGTCGAGGTCGAGGATCGCGACCTTCGCGCCGTGCTCGGCAAAAAGCCCGGCGGTGGCGCGGCCAAGTCCGCGCTCCGACGCAGCGCCGGTGATCAGGCAGATCTTGCCTTCGAGCAACATGGTCTTTCCTCCCTGTCCCGCTTCGCCGTGGCTTGCGCGATCTCTGGTGGCAGGAAGCTGATCCATTGAGAGCGAGAGCTCAAACGAATAAAAGAGCCCTATCGATGAGCTGTGCTCACCTGACTGGAATTGCGATGCGAAGGCTGCCCGCGCTGAAGTCGATCCAATGTTTCGAGGCGGCGTCCCGTCTCGGCTCCTTTGCGGCGGCGGCCGAGGAACTGCTGGTGACGCCATCGGCCGTGAGTCATCAGATCCGCGCGCTGGAGCGCGAGGTCGGCCTGCCGCTGTTCCACCGCATCCATCGCTCGATCGTGCTGACCGATGCCGGGCGCCGCTATGCCGAGCAGGTGGCCGAAGCCTTCGGGATCATCGAGGCGGCGACGCACAGCATCGACCGCACCGGCAAGGCCGACATCCTGACCATCCATTCGGTGCCGAGCTTCGCGACGCAATGGCTGATGCCGCGCCTGTCGCGCTACAGCGCGCTCCACCCCGATGTCGACGTGCGCCTGAACGCGTCGGTGGACCGTGTCGATCTCGCCGCGGGCGAAGCCGATTTCGCCATCCGCTACGGCACGGTCTTTCCGGCATCGGGGGTCGAGGTGATCCCCTTCCCGGAAGAAACGATCGTGGTGCTGTGCGCGCCGGGCCTGGCGGGTGGCGAGAAGCCGATCCGCGTGCCGGAGGATCTGCGCGACCACACATTGATCTTTTCCGAGGTGAACCTCGTGTCCTGGCGCGACTGGCTGGATCGGATGGGGGTGCGCGGCATCGCGACCGATCGCGGCCCCCGCTTCGATCGCTCGTTCATGGCGATCAGCGCCGCCGTCGACGGCATCGGCGTCGGGCTGGAGAGCCGCCTGCTCATCCAGCGGGAGCTGGAGACGGCGCGGCTCGTCCTGCCCTTCGGCATGATGGGGCCGCGTCTCGTCTGCCACCACCTTCTCTTCCTCAGGTCGAAGGCGCATATCCCCAAGATCAAGGCGTTCCGGGAATGGCTGGCTGCGGAGCTGGCCGGAGCCGTGATGTGACGTGACGGCGGGACCGGCCGCGGCGCTCGGCCATCGGCCGCCGGCCCGTGACCAGCGCCCTGATGCCCCCTTTTGGCACCGTGGCTGGCGATAGCGCGACAGCGCCGCATCACGCCGCTTATGCTTCGGTGAGCGCGCCGTACGGCTGCCAGAGGCGCTCGTCGAATGTGAAAGGCCGCTTCTGGACGATCGAGATCTGGGCGGCCTCTGGATGGAGCGGATTGATCAGGAGGTTGGAGTTTTCCGGAATGATGAAAGACGGAACCTTGAGGATCGGGGCATGGAGATCCTTGAGCCAGCGGTTCCCGGCCGCACGCGGATCCGCGGGAAGTTCGGCAAGTTCCTGAATCCTGGCACCACCGATGTCGATCTTGAGGAGCTCGTAGTCGGCCGGAAGGAACTGCGGGGCCAGGTCGAGATGGACACGGACCTCGAGAACCGCGAGGGCGGGTGCTTCAGCCGTGTAGACAACAGGACTTCCGGCCGAATTCCATCGGCCGGGCGCGATGCTCGCGCCTCGACCTGCCAGGTCGGCGTATCGCGCTCTGGTGATGCGCCATGCGAACATCAGGCTGCGATGCCGTGGCCGATCCGCACGAGCAGGGCCTCGACTTGCGCGGCGCCTTCATTGGTGTCGAGCAGCGAAATCGGCACCTCGCCTCCGAGTGCGGTCGTCGGTCGGCGCAGCCATGCGGCCGCCTTTTCCTTCGATCCGAACGTGTCTTCGGCCGCCGCAATGACGCGCGCGGTCCGCATCAGCTTGTCGGACTGGTCCGCTGTGAGAGTCCCGATCTTTTTCCTGTTGTCGAGCGTCTTGCGGGCAATGACGGCGTGGTCGAGTTCGGATGCGGTGAGCCGACCCGTTTCAAGCATGTAGAAGACCGCCTTCACCGAGAAGCCGGACCGGACCGCCTGAATGAGATCACTGGAATTTCTGACCGGAAAGCCGATGGCCTCTGCACCACCGACAATGTCGAGCGCATGCATGGACATGGTCTCTTCCTCCTCCCCTTTTGGCCATATGCACGAAATGTATGTGCATATGGCCAACCATTCAAGAGGAACTGCTGGAGACGCCGCGGCTCGACGACCGGCCTGAACAGGTCACGGTGCGTTTGAACCCGCCGGATCATCACGGGAATGCGGCGCAGCTCGCCGGATCGTGGCCCGCTGGCCCGAGCGAGCGGAACAGGTCGAACTGCGAGAACAGCGCGGCGAGGCCGCCGGTATGGATCATCGCGGCCGCTTCGCCGGCCGGCAGGGCGCCCTGGGTCGAGAGCGCGAGAAAGGCGGCGAAGGTCTTGGCGGTGTAGACGTGCTCGAGCAGGATGCCCTCGGTGCGGGCAAGCGTCAGGATCGCCCGCTCGGCTTCGGCGGTCGGCTCGCCGTAGCCCGCGCCCAGCCAGTCCATGTGACAGGTGACGCCGAGCGTCGCGAAGGCCGGCACGGCGAAGCCGGTATGGCGGGCGAGCCCGTCATAGATCAGCTGCGTGCGGGCGGCGAGTTCCGCCTCCTCGTATTCGACGCTGACAAGATGCACGGCGAACGGATTGCCGAGCAAGGCATTGCCGAAGATGAATCCCGCTTCGGTCGGTCCCATCGAGCCGGCGAGGAAGACATGCCGCAGGGCGAGGCCGGCGGCGCGGGCCTGGTGCCACAGTTCCTCGGCGGCGAGGACATAGCCGAGCGCGCCGACCACGGCGTCGCCGACGAGATAGGGCCGGCGGCCGGCCGCCTTGAGCTCCTGCGCCGCCTGGCGCATCGCTGCGCCGCGCTCGTCCTCGCCGACCGGGCCGAGAAAGCGCAGCTCGGCGCCGAACAGCCGGTTGAGGAAAGCCATGTCGCGGCTCGCCGCGTCGGCCGGCGCATTATGGAAGACGACGCAGTCGAGCCCGACCATGGCCGCCGTCGCGGCCGTCAGGCGGCAGAGATTGGACATGGCGCCGCCGGCGACCAGCAGCATGTCGGCGCCCTCGGCAAGCGCCGCGCCGAGCCAGAATTCCAGGCTGCGCAGCTTGTTGCCGCCGAGCGCTATGTCCATCTGGTCGTCGCGCTTCAGATAGAGCCCGGCCCGCCCGGTCCGGGCTTCGAGGCGGCTCAGCCGCTGCAGCGGTGTCGCCGTCTCGAGCAGCCGATGACGCGGATCGTTCAGGTGAATCATGGCGGCCTGCTGTCGGGGGGCACACCGCCGATCCTAGGGGATGTCGCCGCCTGTCCCGGGTTCCGGGCGAATACGGATGACGTTCCGCTCAGCGCCGGACGCCGACCCGGCGCGCGACCGCCTCGATCTCGTTGGTCCAGATGCCGCCGCTATAGCCCGGCGGCAGGCGCTCCATGTCCTCCGGCAGGTCGAGTCCGGCGGTGCCGCCATGGCCGCGGCCGTAGAACGGACCGAGCACAAAGACCTGGCTGCCGGCCCGCTCGAACCGGTTGAGAAAGAGGTTCGGCCAGCCCCAGAGCCAGGGCGCGACATTGATCGGGACGAGCACGATCGTGTCGCGGCAGACCTTCGGCATCAGCCCGGTCCAGCCATAGGCGATGTAGCGGATGAGGCATTGCCGGAGGTCGCGCTCGGACATGACGCGCGTCGTCGGCGAGAGCCGCTTGACCGCATCCATCACGGCGCCGTCGCCATAGACCATCAGAAGGTCGCGCCGCGCGGGCGGCAGCCGGCCGAGAACGGCGGCCAGCTGCTCGCCTTCGCCAAGGTCCCGGCTCTTGATGTTGATCAGGAAGCGCCGGTCGGGAAAGGCCTGGAGCACCTCGTCGAGGCTCGGCATCTGGCCGACGGCCTTGCCGCGAAAGGGAAAGCTGCGCCCGCCGTCGGCAGTATAGCCGTAGCCGATATCCAGCGCCTTCAGCTCCGCCAACGAATGGTCGCGCGTCACGCCCTGCCCATTGGTGCGGCAGTCGAGCGTCCAGTCGTGAAACACGACGAAGGCGCCGTCGGTGGTCGGGTGAATGTCGAACTCGTTGATGTCGGCGCCGGCATCGAACGAGGCGCGCAGCGAGGCGATGGTGTTTTCGAGATAGCCGTGGGTCGGCGGGAAGATGCGCCGGGCCGTGCAGGTGTCGCGCCCGACGCCTTCCGGCGCGAAGCGCTGTGCGAGGCCGCGATGGGCGAGCAGCATGGGTCGGCCGGGATCGCGGGCCGCGAGGAGGCTCGTATTGTTGGCATAGACCAGCGCGCCGAAGGCGGCGGCCAGAAAGGCGTAACGCGACAAGGGGCGCATGGGGCTTCCGGTGGCTCATCTTGTTCCCACATTTGGGAACAAGATGTCCTGCTCCCAAATTTGGGAACAAAAATGGCAAACGACGGCGAGCCGGGGCCGAAGGGATGTTCAGGCGACCCTGTCCGGAAGGCCCGCGGCCGGCTCCCACAATTCGATCGGATTGCCCTCCGGGTCGTGGATGCGGCAGAACCGGCCGACCTCCGAATCCCATTCGGCCCGCGTCTCCACCGCGATGCCCGCGGCACCGAGCCTGGCCCTCATCGCGTCGAGATCATCGACCCGGAAATTGACCATCCACTGCTGGCCGTCCCGGCCGAAACAGGCGGTGTCGGCGGCAAAGGGCGCGAAGACGGTGGGTCCGGCGGCCTGATGCCAGGCGCTTCGGGCGATATCGTCGATGCCGAGATGGGTCTCGTACCACTGCGCCAGCGCCTTCGGATCGCGGGCCCTGAAGAACAGCCCGCCGATACCGGTCACCTTGGCCATGATCAGGTCTCCCATGGCTGCCGATGCCGCGATCATACCGGCCCCGGCGCCCGCCGCCGCGCGAACGGCCAACGGCCAATTGTCGCATCGGCATGCGCCCTGCCTCGAAAGACGCCCTTGCTCTCCGGCCGCAGGCGGACGACCCTGGCCACGGCAATGCGAAGGAGACGGCCGATGGCGACGTTCAAGGCGGTGGTGGTGACCAAGGGCGAGGCCGGCACGACGGCCGCGCTGTCGACCTTCGACGATGCCGATCTCATGGACGGCGACGTGACCGTGCGCGTCTCCCATTCCACGCTGAACTACAAGGACGGGCTGGCGCTGACCGGCAAGGCGCCGGTGGTCAGGCGCTTTCCGATGATCCCCGGCATCGATTTCGCCGGCATCGTCGAGACCTCGAGCCACAAGGATTTCAAGCCGGGCGACGCCGTCCTGCTCAACGGTTGGGGCACCGGAGAAACCCATCTCGGTGCCTATGCCGAGCGCACCCGGGTCAAGGGTGACTGGCTGGTGCCCCTGCCGGCCGGCCTGTCCGCCGCCGAGGCCATGGCGATCGGCACGGCCGGCTACACCGCCATGCTCTGCGTAATGGCGTTGCAGCGCCATGGCATCGGTCCGGAGCGCGGCCCGGTCGTGGTGACCGGCGCATCCGGCGGCGTCGGCTCGGTGGCGACCGCCCTGCTCGCCAAGCGCGGCTACCAGGTGATCGCCTCGACCGGCCGGCCCCAGGAGGCCGACTATCTGAAAGGCCTCGGCGCCGCCGAGATCATCAGCCGCGACGAGCTGTCCGGCCCGGCCAAGCCGCTCGCCAAGGAGCGCTGGGCCGGCGGCGTCGATTCGGTCGGCTCGCACACCCTCGCCAATGTCCTCTCCATGACTCGCTATGGCGGCGCCGTGGCCGCCTGCGGGCTCGCCCAGGGCATGGACCTGCCGACCACGGTCGCGCCCTTCATCCTGCGCGGCGTCTCGCTGCTCGGCATCGATTCGGTCATGGCGCCGAAGGCGCTGCGGCTCGATGCCTGGGCCCAGCTCGCGCGCGACCTCGACCGCGACAAGCTGGCCGCCATGACCACCACCATTCCGCTGGAAGGCGTGATCGAGGCCGGCGAGGCGATCCTCTCAGGGCGCGTGCGCGGCCGGGTGGTCGTCACGATTGATTGAGGCGACAGGCCCGGAACGGCCTGGCGTCCTTGCTGGTTGACGTTCCAAGGAAATCTTGCCCGTTGCGGCGGGCAGGCTGAGGAGAAGGACATGTCCGCCTGTCGTTTCCCACGGGTTCTGCTTCTGGCGTCGGCGCTGGGCATCGGCCTCGCGACCCTCGCCGGGGCGCCCCGTCCCGCCGCCGCCCAGGTGCGCATTCCCGGCGACCCCGCCTCGCCCGGCGGTCCGCTCGGCCTGCCGCTCGGCAGCGGCGATCCGCAACAGCAGATCCAGCAACAGCAATTGCAGCTCCAGCAGCAGAAGCGCGAACGCGACCAGCAGCGCCTGCAGCAGCAGCAGATCCAGCGCCAGCAGACCCGGGATCTCGAGCGCTGGCAGCGCAGCCAGCAGCTGCAGCAGCGCGAGCGCGCGGTCCGCCCGCCGCCGGCGATGCAGCCGGTGCAGGGCCCGCGTGTCGTCCAGCCGCCGCCCGGCCCGCCGCCCCGGCAGGCGGACGAGGACCGCGGCGATTGCCGTGTCGTCGAGCGGCGCCAGCGTGGCGAGGTCGTGCGCCGGCAGGAATGCCGCGTCTGCGATCCGCCCGGCGAGAACTACGGCATCATTGTCGAGGACCGCCGCTCGCGCTGCCGGGTCATCTCCCGGCCCGTCGGCTAAGCCGCTGGTGATGCGTACGAAAGGTTGATCCCGGCCGGGATGGTTGTCGCGTCGTAAACCAGTCATCATGCATGCGGGACTTGCGAGATCCGCATGACACGAACGCGCCTCATCATTCTCGGCATTGCCAGCGCCCTGGTCGCGTGCACCGCGCTCACCACCTACTGGCTGAACCGGCCGACCACGGTGACCTTTGCCGTCGGCCCGGCCGGATCGGAGGCCGCCCGGCTGGTCGATGCCCTGCGCCTTGCTCTGCAGCGCGAGCGCTCCGGCGTTCGCCTGAAGCTCGCCCCTTCGGACTCGCCCAGCGACAGCGCCGCGCGGATCGACCGCGAGGAGGCCGATTTCGCCATTGTCCGCGCCGACATCGCCTTTCCGCCTTCGGCGCTGACGGTCGCCGTCTGGCAGCGCAATCCCGTCGTACTCGCGGCGCCATCCAGTTCCGGCATCGAACGCTGGACCGACCTGCCCGGCCGGACCGTCGGCGTCGTCGGGCGCGGCACCGGCGCCAATATCCGCCTCGTCGAGACGATCCTGCGCGAGCACGGCATCCAGCTCGCCAGCGTCCGCCTCGTCGACATCCAGCCCTGGGAGGCCGGCGAAGCCTTCAAGAAGCAGCGGATCCAGGCCCTGGTGACGGTCGGGCCGGCCGCCGCCAAGCCGGTGGCCGACGCGATGGCCGGCCTGTTTCGCGAAGCCCCCGGCGGCCAGGTGACGCTGGTGCCGATCCGCGAGGCCGAGGCCATGGCCGAACGGGTGTTCTTCCTCGAATCGATCGACGTCGTCGCCGGCTCCTTCGGATCGAATCCGCCACGCCCGCCGGAAAGCTACCCGACCCTCGGCGTCGTCCACTATCTCGTCGCCCGTCGCGGCCTGCCCGACGCCATCGTCGCCGAATTCACTCAGCAGCTCTTCACCTTGCGGCCGGCGCTCGCGACCCAGCATCCGGTCGCCTACCGCATCGAGGTGCCCGAGACCGACAAGGGCTCGTCCGTGCAGGTCCATCCCGGCGCGCTCGGCTATCTCACCGGCGAGCAGAAGACCTTCCTGGAGCGCTACAGCGAGGTGCTTTATCTCGCCATCTTCGTCGTGTCGCTCGGCGGCTCGGCCATGGCGGCGCTCGCCAGCTATTTCGGTTTCGGCCGCCGTGAGCCGGATCCCGGCCGGCTGCCCGAAGTGCTGCATCTCCTGCGCGGCGTCCGCGCCACCGACGATCCCGACGAGCTCGACGCCATCGCGCAGCGGGCCGACGACATCTTCGTCGAGGCGATCGAACGGTCCAAGGAGCCGGACTTCGACGAGGGCCGATTCGCCACGCTGACGCTGGCGCTGGACCGGCTGAACGCCGCGCTCGCCGACCGCCGGCGGGCCCTCGCAATGCAGGCGGACTATGGCGAGGAACAGGATCCGGGGCCGGCCGAAAGCCGCAGCTTCGCCTCGCGGGGGTGACGTGACCACCCGGCGGCGCTATAGCTTCGGGCCTTGAGGAAGGAGGGCCTCCGTGGCACTGGCGAAGACTGATCAATCACCGACCGCGATCGAGGAGGCCTGCATTGCCAAGGGCATGCGGATGACCGACCAGCGGCGGGTGATCGCACGCGTCATCGCCTCGGCCGCCGACCATCCCGACGTGGAGGAACTGCACCGGCGGGCGAACGCCATCGACGCCAATATTTCGCTGTCGACGGTCTATCGCACGGTCAAGCTTTTCGAGGATTCCGGCATCATCACGCGCCACGCCTTCGGCGACGGCCGGGCGCGCTACGAGACCATTCCCGAGGAGCATCACGATCACCTGATCGACCTCAGGACCGGCCGGGTCGTCGAATTCCAGTCCGAGGAGATCGAGCGCCTGCAATCCGAGATTGCGCGCAAGCTCGGCTACAAGCTGGTCGATCACCGCCTCGAGCTCTATTGCGTGCCTCTCGATGACGAGCACTGACCTGTCGTCCGTGCCGCCGCCGGTCGACAAGTTCGGCCGGGACGGGTCGAGCCCCTTCGATACGGTGCGCGCGGTGATCTGGCTCGGCATCGTCGCCGCCGCCGCCGCGGTGCTGCTGCCGCTCCAGATGATCGCCCATGCCCTGAAGCTGCCGGCGCGCCAGACCATTCCCATGCTGTTTCACCGTGTGGTGCTGCATGCGGTCGGCGCCAAGCTGACGGTGCGCGGCGAGCCGACCACCCACCGGCCGGTGCTCTATGTGCCGAACCATGTCTCCTGGCTCGACATCATGGTGCTCGGCTCGATGGCCCCTGTATCCTTCGTCGCCAAGTCGGAGGTCGCCGGCTGGCCGGTCTTCGGCTATCTCGCCAAATTGCAGCGCTCCATCTTCGTCGACCGCGAGCGCCGGCATACGACCTCGAAGACCGCCGACGAAATGGTCGAGCGCATGCGCGAGGGCGAGCCGGTGGTGCTCTTCGCCGAAGGCACGTCCTCCGACGGCAACCGTATCCTGAAATTCCGCGGCGCGCTGATCGGCGCGGCCGAAACGCTGGCCCGCGCCACCGGCGAAAATGTCTGGATCCAGCCGATCGCGCTGGCCTACCGGCGCATCAACGGCCTGCCCGCAGGCCGCCAGCACCGGCCGCGCATGTCCTGGGTCGGCGACATCGCCATGGTGCCCCATGCCTGGGGGCTGCTGAAGGACGGCGCCATCGACATCGACGTCATCTTCGGCAATCCCGTGCCGTTCGATCCCAATGCCGACCGCAAGGCGATCGCGCAATATCTGGAGGCGCGGGTGCGCAGCCTGCATGCAGCCGCGCTCACCGGCAAGGACGACAGCCTGCCGCCGCTCGCCTCGCTCTGAGGCTCAGGCAAATCCCGCGCGCGCCAGCGCCGCATCGAGCGCCGCCGGCGGCACGGGCATGATCCCGGGCACCGCGGTCCAGACGAGCCAGGCCTCGATAGGCCGGTCGGGATGGATCTCGGCCAGCAAGGCCCGATAGAGCGCGAGCTGCGCGATATAGGCCTCCGGCACCTCGCCGAGCGTCTGCGGCGCCGGGTCGTTGGTCTTGAAATCGGCAATGACGATGCGCTCCGGCTCGATCACCAGCCGGTCGATCTGGCCGGAGACCGGCCGGCCGGCGAGGCGGCCGGCGATCGGCACCTCGGCGCGGCTCGTGCCGGCGAACAGCGGCTGAAAGCGCGGGTCGGCGAGGATCGCGGCGACGCGCTCGGCGATCGCCACGCGGTCGGCCGCACCGAGCGAGGCCTGCCGGGCGAGAAAGCGCGCCGTCGCCTCCGCGCGCTTGTCCGGCGCGACGTCGGGCAGCGATTGGAGCAGCCTGTGGGTGAGCGTGCCGCGCGCCCGGGCCGCTTCCCGGGCGCCAACCGCCGCCGCGGCAAAGGGCTGATGCCTGGTTTCGCCAAGGCTGGACGGCGTCACCGGCCGCGGCGGCGGCAGCACGGCCGGCGCCGCCGCCGGCGGCTCGCCGGCGGGCGCCGGCGCCTCGATCGGCTCCGCCGCGCCGTGCAGCCAGCGCTTGACCTGGCCGTCGCCGTCGTCGGCGGGCGCATCGATGGCGGCCTCGCTCAGCGCCCCGGCGATCAGGTCGTACCAGACGTCCGTGGCGCCGCGCGTCGGCCGCGCGCCACAGACGATCAGCTTGTCGGCGGCACGCGTCATCGCGACATAGAGCAGCCGCCTATATTCCTCCGCCTGGCGGTCGCGGTGATGCTCGCGCGCCGCGGCGATGGCGGCGATGTCGGTCTTTTTCGACGGCGACCAGACGATCTGCGGCGGCGCGCCGGCAGGCGCGCCCTCCGGCACGATGCGGAACAGCTTCGGGTCGAACTGGCCACCCGGCTTGCTCATCGTATCGGCGAGGAAGACGATGTCGGCTTCCAGGCCCTTCGCGCCGTGCACGGTCATCACCCGCACCTCGTCGCGACCGAGATCCATGTCGCGCTTCACCTCGATGACGCTCGCCCGCATGGCGGTGAGGAAGCCGCGCAGGGTCGGGATCTCGGAAGCCTCGAAGGCGAGCGCCAGCGACAGGAATTCGTCGACCGCATCGGCCGCCTCGAAGCCGAGCCGCGAGAGCAGGCGCAGCCGGCCGCCGTCGCGCGCCAGGACCTGGGCGTAGAAGCTTGCCGGCGTCAGCGCCAGCGCTTCGGTGCGCCAGCGCGCGAGTTGATCGGCATAGGGCTTGCCCGAAGCTTCGACCGCACGCCAGAGCGAGCCGGACCGGCGCGCCGCGAGCGCCAGCAGCTCGTCCTCGCCGATGCCGATCAGCGGGCTCTTCAGCACGGCGGCGAGCGCCAGGTCGTCGTCCGGCGTCAGCAGGCAATCGGCCAGCGCCATCAGGTCCATGACGGCGATATGTTCGCCCAGCACCAGCCGGTCGGCACCGGCCACCGGAATGTTCTGGTTCTTCAGCGCGCGGATCACCTGGTCGAACAGCGCGCCGCGCCGCCGGACCAGGATCAGGATGTCGCCCGGCGCGATCGGCCGGTCCTTGTCCGGCAGGCGGTCGCGCCGGTCCAGCCACAGCCGGACATGACCGGCGATGCGGCCGGCGAGCCGGGCGACGGGATCGTGGATCTCGACGGCGTCGAGTGGCGCGGTCCAGGGCGAGCGCTCTTCCGCATCCTGCTTTTCGACCGCCGGCCAGAGCTCGACGATGCCCGGCGCGAGATGGCGCGCAGCTTCGTGCGCCGGCAAAGGACCGGCATCGGCCGACAGTCCGCGCCGCGCCAACGGGTCGTCGAAGACCTTGTCCACCGCCGACAGGACGGCCGGCGTCGAGCGGAACGAGAAGTTGAGGCGCACCTGCTCGAAGGGCTTGCCGGCATTGCTGAACGCGGCGGAAAATTTCAGCCGCATGTCGGTGAACCAGGCGGGATCGGCGCCCTGGAACGAATAGATCGACTGCTTCTCGTCGCCGACCACGAACAGGGTGCGGCCGCCGCTGTCGCGCGCGCCTTCGCCAGCGGTGAATTCGGCGACCAGTGCGCTGATCAGCTCCCACTGGCCGGGGCTGGTGTCCTGCGCCTCGTCGACCAGGATATGGTCGATACCCTGGTCGAGCTTGTAGAGGATCCAGCGCGCGTCGACCCGCGCGAACAGGGCTCGTGTCTTGCCCACGAGGTCGTCGAAATCGAGCACGCCGCGGGCGGCCTTTTCCGCATCGACCCGTGCCAGCACCGCGCCGGCGAGCGTCATCAGCGCCGCTGTCCGATCGCGCAGGGCGGCCGCCTTGCGCCGCTCGATCAGCGCGCCCAGCCGCTGCTGCTCGGCATCGAGCCGGGCCGCCAGGGCCGGCTCCGCATCGCGGACTGCCTTGGTCAGGATGGTCTTTCGCGGGGTCCCGGCCTCGGTGAAGAAGATCGCCTTGTAATGGTCGAAGAACAGGTCCGGGTCCCGCGCGGCCAGCCGCAGGCGCCGGGCGAGGTCGCGCTCGGTCGCCTTGGTCGATACGGCTTCGAGCTGGGCGGCCACCGACAGCCATTCGGAGGGCGGCAGCAGCGCGGCACCCGTCAGCTGGCGCTGGAGACTGTCTTCCGTCTCGTCGGGTCCGATGCCGAGCGTCGCGCTCAGCGCCGCGATCGCCCGGTCGAGCGCGGCATCATCGGTGAGCGCCTCGAGCCCGCCGTCGCGCGCCGCCACAGCCTCGGTCAGGAGCTCTCCGACCGTCTGGTCGGCAGCGGCCACCGACAGGAGCGCCAGCGCCCGGCCGAGCCGTCCCTCCGGCTCGGCCGCCGCCTTCAGCAGGGTTGCGAGCTTCGCCCGTTCGACCATGTCGGCCTTGGCCCGGTCGTCCATGACGGTGAACTGCGAAGCGACGTTCGCCTCGAACGGAAACTGATGCAGCACCCGTTCGCAGAAGGCATGAATGGTCTGCACCTTGAGGCCGCCGGGCGTCTCCAGGGCTTCGGCGAAAAGCCGGCGCGCGCGGACGAGCCGTTGCGGGCTCGGCCGCCGTCCATCCAGCTCGGCCAGCGCCGCGCTGAGCCGGGCATCGTCGAAGCCGGTCCATTCGCCCAGCATGGCGAAGACGCGGTTCGCCATGGTCGCCGCGGCGGCCTTGGTGAAGGTCAGGCACAGGATCGCGCCGGGCGGCGTTCCCTCCAGCATCAGCCGGACCACGCGCCGGGCGAGGACATAGGTCTTGCCCGAGCCGGCATTGGCGGCGACCCAGGCCGAAAGCGCCGGGTCGGACGCCTTGCGCTGGGCGGCGGAGGCTTCGGGCGGGGCGACGACGGCGCGGCTCATTCGCCTGCCTCCCCGGAGGCGGCCGACCATTCCTT
The DNA here is from genome assembly GCA_000751295.2 of bacterium YEK0313. Classification (NCBI taxonomy): domain Bacteria; species bacterium YEK0313. The sequence goes on along the minus strand of CCMO02000003.1, from coordinate 228,810 downwards.
GACCCGCGCGAGATGGGCATAGTCGTTGGAGCGACCGCCGACGAATTGCGGGATGGCCCAGGAGAGATAGCCCTGGCGCGGATTTTCGAAGGCCGCGACCAGCGCCCTCAGCCGCGCCATGGTCTCGGCGACGAGCTCGTCCGGGCTCAGCTCGGTGATCCTGACCGGCAGGAATTCGCCGGCTGGGTCGCGGCCGCCGAGCCGGGCATAGACGAGCGCGCCGACCGGCAGGTCCGGCGGAATGCCATGGAAGCCGCCGGCCTTCATGATCGCCGCCTCCAGCGCGAGCTGCGGCGCGAGGCCCGACTGGACCTGGGCGGCGCTCGGCGGCAGGCCGGTCTTGTAGTCGACGATCTCGGCCATGCCGTCCTTGCGGATGTCGATGCGGTCGGCCGATGTGGTCAGCCGGAAGCGCCGGCCGGCCGGCGTCTCCCATTCGGCATGGCCCTTGATCTCGGCGTGCACCGCCTGGAGGTCGGCGCGCCGGGCAGCATCCTCGGCGGCGAACCAGGCGGCGATGCGCAGGAACCGTGGCCACCACACCGCCCTGACGCTCGGATCATCCCAATAGGGCGCGAAATGCGCGCGGCCGAGCGCCACGAGCCGCGCCACCGGATCGCCGATGGCCGCGCCGGCTTCCACCTCCTGCGTATAGGCGGCCAGCACGCCGTGGATGACCGTGCCGCGCTCGGCCGCGCCCGGCGCCTCGTCGAGCGCGGCCAGCGCCCGCAGCTTCAGGACGTGCTGCGCATAGATGGCATAGGGATCGCGCAGCCAGGTCTCGATCGCCGTGACCGAGAGTTGCGCCGGCCTCAGCTCCACGGGTGGCGCCGGCGCCACCCGTGGGACCGGGCGGATCGCCGCCGGCTGATCGAGCCGCTGGGCGAGCGCCAGCACTGCCGCGCCCCGGCCGGCGAGCGTCTGCCAGGCCTCAGCGCCGATGACGGCGGCGAAGCGCTGCAGCCAGCGCGACCTGACCGTCGGCACGCCGCCGCTCTTGGCCGCGCGGGTCATGACGACGCGGCGGTTGCCGATGAGCTGGCAGAAGTCGTGCGCGGCAAGGCCGATGCGCCGCTCCGGCGGGTCGATGCCGAAGGCGCCGCGCATCGCCCGGTTGAGCCACGGATCGAGCTTGGCCTCGCCCGGCCAGGACCCCTCCACGAGACCGGACAGGATGACGGTATCGGCCTCGAGCAGGCGCGCTTCCGGCAGGCCGAGCACGCGGATGCGCGCGCCGGGCCGGGCCGGCATCCGGATCGTCTCGGTGGCGATGAGCGCATCGAAGGCGGCACCATAGTCGCGCGGCGCGATGGCGAAACCTTCGGCCGTGCCGCCGCTCGCCTTGGCGAGCAGGGCAGCGATCTCCTCACCGCCGCCGGCCTCCGCCGCGAGGCCGAGGGCGTCGAGGCTCGCGGCATGGGCCGCCGCAAACTCCGCCAGGGGCGCTTCGCTCCGTTCCGCGAGGGCAGCAAGCGGAGCGAGCGCAACGATTACGCGGGCGAGCAGCGCGCGGCCGTCGGCAAGCGCCTGCGCGCCGACCCGGCTCGGCGCATCGGCCGCCGCCGGCGAGGCCGAAGGCTTGGCCGCCGCGGCGGCGGCGGAAGGCTTGGCCGCGGCGAGGCGCGCGGCATAGCCGGCAAGACCGCCTGACGGCCGCAGGCCCCTGAGCGCGCGGAGTTCGATCGCCGCGATGGCCGCGGCGCGGCGCGGCGGATCGTGATCGTGATCGAGCGCGGGATGGCCGATCAGCGCGAGCAGCGTCGCCGGAGCGGGGTCGCCGAAGGCGAGCGCCGCGGCGAGCCGCGCGACGGTGGCCACTGCCGAGCCGGCCAGCGGCTGGCCGCCGGAATCGTCGACGGTCACGTTCCAGCGCGCCAGCTCGGCCAGAACGCGGCGGGCGAGCGCCCGGTCGGGCGTCACGACGGCCGCGCTCGCCTTCGGGTCCTCCGCGATCTCGCGCAAGGTCAGCGCGATGGCGAGCGCCTCGTCGCGTTCGTTGGCCGCGTCGATCACGGTCAGCCCGTCGAGCATGTCAGCGGTCGCGCGGAGATCGCTCTCGCCCCACAATTCGGTGGTGACCGCCGGCCGCATGACCTCCGACATCAGGCTTTCGCGGCCGTGGCGATCGGGTGGCAGCAGCGGCACGACCTCGTCCCGCGCAATGCCGACATGATCGATCAGCCGCTTGAGGCCGAACTGCGGATGGCCGTGCGCGACCGGGCCGGCGCTGCCGCCGATCGCCTCCCAGGAGGCGGCATCGAGCGCCTGATCAAGGCCCGGCAGGACCAGCGCGCCGCGCGGATGATGGGCGATCGCCTTCAGGAGGTCGCGTGTGGCAAGGATCGAGCCGGTCGAGCCGGCGGCGACGATCGGGCCGGGAGCGGCCGCGAGCCGGACCGTCTCGGCCGCGATCAGCCGGTCGCGCCGGACCGCCGGCTCCTCGAGGCCGTTGGCGGCCAGATGCGCCGGCCAGGCCTCGGTCGCGATGGCCAGGAAGCTGCGCGTCATGCTCCAGAACGTGTCGAGCCCGGTCTCGACGATCCGGTCGAGATTGGACCAGGGCACACGCTCGGTCGCGACCTGGTCCATCAGGCGCATCAGGTCGGCGGCGAGCGCCAGGGCGTCGGCGGTCGAGGCCGAGACGATGAGCGGATCGGCGGCGGAGAGCTTCAGGACCGCGCGGTCGACGCTCGCCGCCCAGGCGCGCACCAGGCCGGCCAGCGTCAGGCGCCGGTCGAGCGCGCCCATGGCCGGGCCGATCGCTTCGATGCCGAGCGTCTCCAGGGGGTCGGGATCGGCGAAATCCCACTCGTCCTCGTCGATGTCGCCGATCGGCGCGATGCGCGGCAGGAGCATGGCCGCGCTGCCGGCGACGGCAAGGAAGGCCTCGTGCATGGCCCGGCAGGCACGCCGGTTGGGCAGCAGCACCGTACCCGCGGCGAGCGACAGGGGATCGGCCGGATCGGGCCAGCCGGCCACCACCCGGCCATCAAGGATCGCTGCGGCGAGGCTCTTCAGGTGCGGCCGGGAGGCGGGAATCGTCAGGACGTGCGGACGGGTCGGCATGTCCCAGTCGTGCCGTCTTGCCGCCGCGCCCGCAAGCCCCCGTCGTGACCCCGTCAGGCTGGCGGCTTGTAACCGTCCGGCAGCCGCGCCCGCTCGATCTGCGCCATGTCGCAGAGCACGTCGACCATGGCGGAGAAGTCGTTCTGGCCGTAGCCCCGCGCCCGTGCCGTGGAGAAGGCCTCGCGCGCAGCGGCCGCGACCGGCACCGGGACGCGCGCCGCATTGGCGGCCTGGACGATCAGCGACAGGTCCTTATGGGCGAGGTCGATGGTAAAGCCGGGTTCGGTGTCGCCGGCCAGCACCTTGTTCGGCCAGTTGACCTTGAGCTGGCCATTGGTCGCTGTGGTGCCGTAGAGCACGTCCAGCGTCCGGGCGAGGTCGAGCCCGAACCGCTGCGACAGCGACAGCGCCTCGGCGTTGAGCTGGCAGAGGATGATGGCGAGGTAGTTGTTGACGAGCTTCATGCGCGTGCCCGCGCCTGGGCCGCCGGAATGGTGGATGGTGGTGCCCATGGCCTTCAGCAGCGGCAGGACGCGCTGGTAGTCGGCATCGTCGGCGCCGACCATGAACAGGCTCTCGCCGCGGTCGGCATGCCAGGCAAGGCGTCCGACCGGGGCATCGACCGCGGTCATGCCGCGCCGGCGCGTTTCGGCGTGCAGCCGGTCGGTGGTGTCCGGATCGATGGTCGACATGTCCAGGATCAGCGTGCCCGGCCGGGCATGGTCCAGGACGCCGCCCGGCGCCAGCACCACCTCGCCGACCTCGCGGCCGGTCGGCAGCATGGTGACCACGATATCGGCCTCGGCAGCGATCGCGGCCGGTGTGCCGCGCCGGGCGCCGAGCGCCTCGAGCGCGACGATCGGCGTTTCCGCGACATCGTGCACGACGAGCTGGAAGCCCTTGGTCTGGAGGTTCGAGGCCATGCCCCGTCCCATGCGTCCGAGCCCGATGAATCCGACGGTCATGCCTGTCCTCCCGCTGCCACTCTTGTTTCGGGTCGCGCCGGGCGCCATCGTGGCTGTCCCGAGCCTTGCCTCAAGAGAGCCTAACGAGCCGATGAACGCCCCGCATCCCCAGCCTGCGCATGTCTCGCCCGACGGCTGGCCCGCCGATCTCTTCGCCGCGCTGAAGGCGGCCGATGTCAGGCAGGTCGCCTATGTGCCCGACGGCGGCCATGCCGAGCTGATCCGTGCCGTCCATGCCGACCCGGCCATGACCAGCATCGCGCTGACGACGGAGGAAGAGGGCGTCGCGCTGGTGACGGGCGCCTGGCTCGGCGGCGACCGCGCCTGCCTCCTGATGCAGTCCTCCGGCGTCGGCAACTGCGTCAACATGTTCTCGCTCGTCCGCAATATGGGCGGGCCGTTCCTTACCTTCGTGACGATGCGCGGCGAATGGGGCGAGTTCAATCCCTGGCAGGTGCCGATGGGCACGGCGACGGCGGACGCCTTCCGCCTGATGGGCGTGCACGTCCTGCGCGCCGCGACGCCAGCGGAGGTCGGCCCCACCGCCGCGGCCGCCGCGCGCATGGCCTTCGAGGGCGGCAATGCGGTCGCCGTCCTCCTCGCCCAGCAACTGATCGGCGCCAAGGTCTTCGTGAAATGAGCGATGCAGTCTCTTCGAGCCGGCTCGACCGGCGCGCCGTCGTCGCCCGGCTGCTCGCCGAGCGCGGCGATCTCCTGGTCGTAACCGGCCTCGGCTCGCCGACCTATGACGTCGCCGCCGCCGGCGACCACCCGCGCAACGTCTATCTCTGGGGCGCCATGGGCGGCACGGCGGCCATGGCGCTGGGCCTCGCCCTGGCGCGGCCGGAGACGCCGGTGGTTGCCGTCACCGGCGACGGCGAAATGCTCATGGGCATGGGTTCCTTCGCCACCATCGCGCTGCAGCAGCCGAAGAACCTGAGCATTGTCGTGCTCGACAACGGCCTCTACGGCGAGACCGGCGGCCAGGCGAGCCATACCGTCCGCACCGATCTTGCCGCGGTCGCCCAGGCCTGCGGCATTGCCGATACGCGGCGCATCACCGATATGGAGGAGGTCGGGCGGCTCGCCGGCCGCATCGGCGCCATCGGCGAGGGCCCCATGGTCGCAGTCGTCGCGATCGACCGGGCCGAGACGGAACGCGTGCTGCCGACGCGGGACGGCCATGCCATCAGGGTCAGGGTGCGGCAGGCCCTGGGATTGCCGATCGGCTGATGCTGTCGCCTCAGGAACTGGAACGCTACGCCCGCCACATCGTGCTGCGCGAGATCGGCGGCCCGGGCCAGCAGAAGCTCGGCCGGGCTCGGGTTCTGGTCATCGGTGCCGGCGGCCTCGGCGCCCCGCTCCTGCTCTATCTCGCCGCGGCCGGGGTCGGCACGATCGGCATCGTCGACGACGATGCGGTGTCGCTGTCCAACCTGCAGCGCCAGGTGATCCATGCCACGCCCGATCTCGGCCTGCTCAAGACGGAAAGCGCGGCCGGTGCCATCCGCCGGCTCAATCCGCATGTCGAGGTGATCGCTCATATCGCCCGGCTGACCGCGGCCAATGCCCGCGAACTGGTGCGCGGCTACGATCTCGTCGCCGACGGCTCGGACAATTTCTCGACGCGTTATGCCGTGTCCGACGCCTGCTTCCACGAAGGCAAGCCGCTGGTCACGGCGGCCATCGGCACGTTCGACGCGACGCTCACCACCATCCGCGGCCATGAAAAGGGTGCCGACGGTACGCCCAATCCCACCTATCGCTGCCTGTTTCCCGACGCCCCGCCGCCCGGCATGGTGCCAACCTGCTCGGAAGTCGGCGTCATCGGCGCGCTCGCCGGCGTGGTCGGCTCGATGATGGCGCTGGAGGTCATCCGCGAGATCGTCGGCTTCGGCCAGGGCCTTGTCGGCCGGCTGATGATGATCGACATGCGCGACATGCGCTTCGAGACGATCCGCTACCGCTGGGATCCCGACAATCCGCTGAGCGGCGCAAAAGCCGAAGCGCCGGCGTGATGCATCTCCCCGATCGATTGCCGCTCGACCTTGGTATTCGAGCGGCTCAGGTCATGCCTCCGACATGGCGGTCGGCCGCGCGGTGAGGTGCGCGCGCAGCGAGCCTCGAACCGCGGCCGACTTGCATGCAGGGCCGTCGGCGCAGAGCCAAGGACGCGAAACGGCCGCCGTCAGAGCATGCTCGGCAACACGCGGTCCGGCGGCTTGTGGCCGTCCATGAAGGCCTTGATGTTGACGATCACCTTCTCGCCCATGTCGATGCGGCCCTCGACCGTGGCCGAGCCCATATGCGGCAGCAGCACCACCTTGCCCGCCTTGGCGAGCTTGATCAGGCGCGGATTGACCGCCGGCTCGTGCTCGAACACGTCGAGCCCGGCGCCGGCGAGATCGCCGGCCTCGATCATGCGCGTCAAAGCCACCTCGTCGATGATCTCGCCGCGGGCGGTGTTGACGATGAAGGCGTCCTTGCTGAGCAGCTTCAGCCGCCGCGCCGACAGGAGATGGTAGGTCGCCGGCGTGTGCGGGCAGTTGACCGAGACGATGTCCATGCGGGCGAGCATCTGGTCGAGGCTCTCCCAATAGGTCGCCGACAGCTCCTGCTCGATCTTTTCCGGCAGGCGCCGACGGTTGTGATAGTGGATCTGCATGCCGAAGGCGCTGGCGCGCTTGGCGAGCGCCCGCCCGATGCGGCCCATGCCGATAATGCCCAGGCGCTTGCCATGGATGCGCTTGCCGAGCATCCAGGTCGGCGACCAGCCGTGCCACTCGCCGTGCTCGAGCACTTCCAGGCCCTCGGCGAGCCGGCGCGGCACGGCGAGGATCAGCGCCATGGTCATGTCGGCGGTGTCCTCGGTCAGGACGCCCGGCGTGTTGGTGACCGTGATGCCGCGCTGAACGGCGGTCGCCACGTCGATATTGTCGACGCCGTTGCCGAACTGGGCGATCAGCCGGAGCTGCGGACCGGCCTGCGACAGGAGGGCAGCGTCGATCCGGTCGGTGACGGTCGGTACGATGACATCGGCAACCTTGACCGCGGTGGCCAGGTCGTCCTGGCTCATGGCGGAGTCGTCGACATTCAACCGGGTCTCGAAGAGCTCGCGCATGCGCGCCTCGACCGTTTCCGGCAGCTTGCGCGTCACGACGACGAGCGGCTTCTTGCGGATCGCCATCCTTTAAGTCCTCGATTCACCTGTTCCGGCCGCCGCGTCAAATCAGTTTTAACCCTGTTGGGCGAGACTTGGGGTCCGTCGGGCTCTCTCTATCAGAAGGCCCGGCCGAGACAAAGCGGTCGGATCCGTGCCGTTGGCCTGTCTTTTGGACGGGGCCGGTCGCGCATAGCTTGTGTGAGTTGCGTATGCGTCATGCCTTTGCCGGTTGGGCCCTCGTCGCCCTCGCCCTGAGCCTGTTCGCCGGACCGTCCCGCCTCGAAGCGGCGGAGATCACGGGTTCGCTGGGTTCGCAGACCCGTCTGCCGGTGCCGCGTTTCGTCAGCCTGAAGTCGGAACGGGTCAATGCCCGCATGGGCCCGACGCGCGACCACGAGGTCGTCTGGATCTACCAGCGTGCCGGCCTGCCGGTGGAGGTGACCGCCGAATTCGAGAACTGGCGGCGCATTCGCGATCGCGACGGCACCGAGACCTGGGTGTTCCATTCGATGCTGTCGGGCAAGCGTACCGGCATCGTGCAGGCGCAGCGCGGCCATGAGACCGAGCTGGTGCCGCTGATGGACCGCGCGGGCGGCAGCCGTGTCGTCGCGCGGCTCGAGGCCAATGTCCAGGGCCAGGTGCGCTCCTGCAACCGCACCTGGTGCCGCTTCTATGGCGAGGGTTTCGACGGCTGGATCGAGCAGAACCGGCTCTGGGGCGTCTATCCGAACGAACAGATCGACTGAGCGGCCGGCGGCGCCCGGCCCTCCCCGCAGGCGCGTCGAAAATCCTCGAGCATTGGTATATCGGGTTGGTCCCGATTCCATGGCCTCGCCGAGACGACGCCCCCGCTAGGAGCTTCACCCATGAACCCGGTTACCGTCATTGCCGGCGACGGCCCGCTCATCCTCGGCCAGCCGCATGTCGGCACCATGATTCCGCCCGAGGTCTCGGTCGCGCTCAACGATCTCGGCCGCTCGGTGCCCGACACCGACTGGTGGATCGGCGAGCTCTATGCCGGCATCGCGCAGCGCACCGGCGCGACCATCGTGCGCCAGGACATTTCGCGTTTCGTGATCGACGTGAACCGGGACCCCTCGGGGGTTTCGCTTTATCCGGGCCAGAACACCACGACGCTCTGCCCGACCACGACCTTCGACGCCGAGCCGATCTATCGCGACGGCGCCGAGCCGGATGCCGCCGAGATCGGCCGCCGCCGCCAAGTCTATTTCGAGCCGTTCCACGCCGCCATGGCGGCCGCGATCGAAGCGACGCGCATCCGCCACGGCTATTGCGTGCTCTACGACTGCCACTCGATCCGCTCGGTCGTGCCGAACCTGTTTCCCGGCACCTTGCCGGTGTTCAACATCGGCACCAATGACGGCCGCGCCTGCGATCCGGCGATCACCGACGCCGCAGTGAGCGCGGCCAAGACCTCCGGGCTCAGCTTCGTCGCCAATGGCCGGTTCAAGGGCGGCTGGATCACCCGCCACTACGGCGCGCCGGAACGGGGCGTGCACGCGGTGCAGATGGAGCTCGCCCAGTCCGCCTACATGCTGGAGAGCCCGCCCTGGACCTTCGCGACCGAGGTCGCCGCCGCGACGGAGCGCCATCTCGACCGGATCGTCGCGGCTATTCTCGCCGCCGCCGCCGGACTGAAGGCCTGACCGGCAGCGCGGCCGCAGCGCCAGCGCATGCGTGCCCCGTGACGGAGGACGGCCTGCGGGCTTGGCAAAGCGGCCGGCCGGTGCTCGACTGCCGGCCAGGAGGCCCGCCATGGACTGGTCAGCCAAGCAATATGTGAAATTCGAGGACGAACGCACCCGGCCGGCGCGCGACCTGCTGGCCGCGGTGCCGACCCATGACCCGCGCCGGGTGGTCGATCTCGGCTGCGGCCCGGGCAATACCACCGAACTGCTGCTGCAGCGCTTCCCGAAGGCGGAGATCGTCGGCATCGATTCCTCGCCCGACATGGTCACCAATGCCCGCGCACGGCTGCGCAATATCAGCTTCGAGGTGGCCGACCTCACGACATGGCGGCCCAACCCCGCGGCACCCGTCGACATCATCTATTCGAATGCGGTGTTCCAGTGGATCGGCGGCCACGAAACGATTCTGCCGCGGCTGGCCGATCTCCTGCCCGAAGGCGGCAGCTTTGCCATCCAGATGCCCGACAATCTCGAGGAGCCGAGCCATGTCGCCATGCGCGAGGTCGCCCGTTCCGGGCCCTGGGCGGCCAAGCTCGCTGCCGCCGAGGCGAGCCGCACGCCGATCGGCTCGCCATCCTGGTACTACAGCGTGCTGAAGGCGCATGTGACGCGCGTCGACGTCTGGCGTACGGTCTATCACCACCCGCTCGACGGGGTCGACGGCATCGTCGAATGGTTCAAGGGTTCGGGGCTGAGGCCGTTCCTGGCCCTGCTCGAGACCGCTGAGCGCGAAGCCTATCTGGCCGCCTACCGGGCGGCGATCACCCCCCACTATCCGCCGGCCAGCGACGGCAAGGTGCTTCTGGCCTTCCCGCGCCTCTTCATCGTCGCGACCCGCTGAGGCCCCGACCGCACGCGCTCTGCCCGCGCCCCGCCGGGAGAGGGCCGGTCCTTCACGAGGGAAACGTCCATGAATCGCATCGATCTTGCAGGCCGCACCGCGGTCATCACCGGCGGCGCGCGCGGCATCGGCTATGCCAGCGCCGAACGCATGCTGGCCTCCGGCGCGGCGGTGGCGCTCTGGGACATCGATGCGGCAAGGCTCGACGAGGCTGCGTCCGCGCTCGGCGCCAAGGCCGGCGCGGGGCTTTCCGTCCATACCGTGGAGCTGACCGACGAAGCCTCGGTCGCCGCGGCGACCGAGGCGACGCGCGCCCGCCACGGCGGCATCGACATTCTCGTCAACAATGCCGGCATTACCGGCGGCAACGGCAAGCTCTGGGAGCTTGCCCCCGATATCTGGCGCCGCGTCGTCGACGTCAACCTGATCGGACCCTATCTCACCTGCCGCGCGATCGTACCGCTGATGCTGGCCAAGGGTTATGGCCGCATCGTCAACATCGCCTCCATCGCCGGCAAGGAGGGCAACCCGAACGCCTCGCACTATTCGGCCTCCAAGGCGGGCCTGATCGGGCTGACCAAATCGCTCGCCAAGGAGCTGGCGACCGCGGGCATCCTGGTCAATTGCATCACTCCGGCCGCGGCCAAGACCGAGATCTTCGACCAGATGAGCCAGCAGCATATCGATTTCATGCTGTCGAAGATCCCGATGAACCGCTTCCTGGCGGTCGAGGAGGCGGCCGCCATGATCGCGTGGCTCTCCTCCGAGGACTGTGCCTTCTCGACCGGCGCGGTGTTCGACATATCCGGCGGCCGCGCGGTCTATTGAGCCCCATCGGGCCGTCTGGCCCGAAACCTGCTTGGGAGAGTGCCGGCCGGCGCCGCGATCGCTGCCGGCCGTGCGGGAGGCGCCCCTGGCAGACCACATCCTCACCACCGCCATCGTCAGCGAGAGCGCCGTGCATGCGGCGACCATCGCAGCCGGCCTCGGCGCGGCCGGCCACGATCGCATCGTGCGGGTCGAGACGTTCACCAACCTCTTCGCCCGGCTCCGCGAGATCCACCCGGACAGGGTCGTCATCGCGCTCGACGACCCCGCGCGCGACCTGCTGGAACAGCTTTTCGAGGTGGCGAAGCTGATCCGCCGCCCGGTCGTCCTGTTCGTCGACCGCTCGGCCCCCGGCATGACCGAGAGGGCCGTGGCCGCGGGCATTGCCGCCTATGTGGTCGACGGCCTGGCAAAAGAGCGCATCCAGCCGGTCCTCGATCTCGCCATGGCCCGCTTCGAGGCCCAGCACCGGCTCGAAGCCGAGCTGGCCGAGGCACGCGCGGCGCTCGAGGCCCGCAAGCTCGTCGACCGGGCCAAGGGCCTGCTGATGAAGCACAAGGGCATTTCCGAGGAGGAGGCCTATGCCCAGTTGCGCCGCCGCGCCATGAACGAAAAGCGCAAGATCGGCGAGATCGCGGCCGCCGTCGTCACCGGCCTCGACATGCTCGGTTGACGCGCCGGTCGGATCCCGCGGCTGGCTTGCACACCGGGGCTCGGCCCCGTTGGGCGCTTTGCACTGCACAATGAATCGGCATGCTGCGAAAGCCTCAGGCACGGCGCTTGTGGCCCGCGCGGCGCCGCGCGCGCCGAGACGGCGCCGCCAAGCCCCTGGAATCAACAGGCGAATCCTCGGGCCGTGGGGCTGGCACGGTCCTTGTATCGTCTGACCTTGCCCGGCCGATGCTGGACGGGCGCCGCCCAAAGCCGGGCACGACAGCAACGCCGCTGACAGACGTTCCTTGCCCCGGGCGCTTCGCGCCGCCGGCGGCATCGGACGGAGGTCGGCGGTTTTTCATGTCCGGGTCCCGAAGTCGAGCCGAGAGACGAGCAGCAATGACCGGAAGACACGAAAGAGCGGGCATGATGCGTAAAGGGCTCGACCGGCGCGCCTTCCTGCAGCGCGGCACCGCGACCGCCGCGCTTCTGGCCGCGGCAAAGGCGGCCCTGCCCGCCGGCGCCTTCGCCTCCGGCGCCGGACCCGAGGTCAAGGGCACGCGGCTCGGCTATATCGCGCTGACCGACGCCGCGCCGCTGATCATCGCCAAGGAAAAGGGCTTCTACGCCAAGCACGGCGTGCCGGACATGGAGATCGCCAAGCAGGCATCCTGGGGCGCGACGCGCGACAACATGGCACTCGGCACCAAGGCCAACGGCATCGACGGCGGACACATCCTGCGGCCGAAGACGCATCTCTACACGACCGGCAAGGTGATGCAGAACGGCCAGCCCCTGCCGATGTACACGCTGATCAATCTCAACGAGGACGGTCAGGCGATCTCGGTCTCCAACGAATATCGCGACCTGCCCGTCGGCCGCGACTCCTCGCCCCTGAAGGCGGCTTTCGAGCGCAAGAAGGCCCAGGGCAAGGAACTGACCGCCGCCATGACCTTTCCGGGCGGCACCCATGATCTGTGGATCCGCTACTGGCTGGCGGCCGGCGGCATCGACCCCGACAGCGAGATCAAGGTGATCACCGTGCCGCCGCCTCAGATGGTGGCGAACATGAAGGTCGGCACCATGGATTGCTTCTGCGTCGGCGAGCCGTGGAACGAGCAGTTGGTCAACCAGAATATCGGCTACAGCGCGCTCACCACCGGCGAGCTCTGGTTCAAGCATCCCGAGAAGATCCTCGGCATGCGCGCCGACTGGGTCGACGCCAACCCCAAGGCCACGCAGGCCATCATGATGGCGGTGATGGAGGCCCAGATCTGGTGCGATCGGCTCGACAACAAGCAGGAGCTCGCCGAGATCGTCGGCCGCCGCCAGTGGTTCAACGTGCCGGTCAACGACATCAACGGCCGGCTGCGTGGCGACATCAATTACGGCCGCGGCCGCACCGTCGCCGGCTCCAACCTGCGCATGAAGTTCTGGGGCGAGGCCGGCGAGGTCTCCTATCCCTGGAAAAGCCTCGACGCCTGGTTCGTCACCGAGAACATCCGGTGGGGCCGCTTCGAGCCCGGCCTCGATATCCGGGCCCTGGTCGACCGCACCAATCGGGCCGATCTCTGGCGCGAGGCGGCGAAGACGCTCGGCATCGCCAATGCGCCGGCCGCCGATTCCCGCGGCGTCGAGACCTTCTTCGACGGCATGCGCTTCGATCCGGCCAATCCCGCGGACTACCTGCGCGCCCTGAAAATCAAGCGCGCCCAGGTCTGAGCGGCCCGTCCCTCATGCCGCCGCCCTGCCGGCGGCCGTTCCGGAGATGCCCTCCATGCCGCGTGTCGCCCTGAAAGCCGTCGAGAGCCCGGTCATGCCGCCAGCCATCACGCAAGCTGCCGCACCGGCGCGTGCAACCGTCATCGCCCTGCCCGCCGCTCCCCGTCCGAGCCTCGCCGCGCGGCTGAAACCGAAAATGACGGCGCTGCTCGCCACCGTCGTGCCGCCTCTGGTCACCCTCCTGGTGATCCTGCTCGTCTGGGAGATCCTCTGCTCCGGGCGCGGCGCCACCTTGCCGCCGCCCTCGCAGGTCTGGAAGGAAGCCGGCGAACTGATCCTCGATCCGTTCTTCGTCAACGGCAGCCAGGATATCGGCCTCGGCTGGCGGGTTCTGACCTCGCTGCAGCGGGTCGCCATCGGCTTCGGCCTCGCCGCAGCGGCCGGCATCGTCATCGGCGCCATCGTCGGCCAGTCCACCTGGGCCATGCGCGGGCTCGATCCGATCTTCCAGGTGCTGCGCACCGTGCCGCCGCTCGCCTGGCTGCCGATCTCGCTCGCCGCCTTTCGCGACGCCAATCCGAGCGCGATCTTCGTGATCTTCATCACCGCCATCTGGCCGGTGCTGATCAACACCGCCGTCGGCATCCGCAACATCCCGCAGGACTATCGCAACGTCGCCGCCGTGCTCCGGCTCAATCACCTCGAATTCTTCTGGAAGATCATGCTGCCTTCGGCGGCACCCTATATCTTCACCGGCCTGCGGATCGGCGTCGGCCTCGCCTGGCTCGCCATCGTCGCCGCGGAAATGCTGACCGGCGGCGTCGGCATCGGCTTCTTCATCTGGGACGCTTGGAACTCCTCGCGGCTGCCCGACATCATCGTGGCGCTGGTCTATATCGGCCTCGTGGGTTTCGTCCTCGACCGCCTGATCGCCGGCCTCGCCACCATCGTCACCCGCGGCACGGCCGCCAATTGAGGACGAGGCCATGGCGCGACAGCTCCCCTATCTGTCGATCGAGGCGGTCGACAAGACCTTCGCCCGAGGCGCTGCCGGCAACAATGTGCTGCGCGACGTCTCGCTCACCATCGACAAGGGCGAATATGTCTCGATCATTGGTCATTCCGGCTGCGGGAAATCGACCCTGCTCAACATCATCGCCGGCCTGACCCCGGCGACGACCGGCGCCGTGCTGCTCGAGGACCGCGAGGTCAACGCCCCGGGGCCCGAGCGCGCCGTGGTTTTCCAGAACCATTCGCTGCTGCCCTGGCTGACCGTCTACGACAATGTCCGCCTTGCCGTGGACAAGGTCTTCGCGGCGCGCAAATCGCGCGGCGAGCGGCATGACTGGACGCTGCACGTGCTGGAGCTCGTGCATATGGCGCATGCCCGCGACCGCCGGCCCGCCGAGATTTCCGGCGGCATGAAACAACGTGTCGGCATTGCCCGGGCGCTCGCCATGGAGCCGAAGATCCTGCTGCTCGACGAGCCCTTCGGTGCGCTCGACGCGCTCACCCGCGCGCATCTGCAGGATCAGGTCATGCAGATCCATGCCGCGCTTGGCAACACCATGATCATGATCACCCACGACGTCGACGAGGCGGTGCTGCTCTCCGACCGGATCGTGATGATGACCAACGGCCCGTCCGCCACCATCGGTGAGATCCTCACCGTGCCGCTGGCGCGCCCCAGGCGGCGCCTCGAACTGGTCGCCGATCCCGCCTATATCCGGGCACGCGAGGCGGTGCTCAAATTCCTCTACGAGCGCCACGCCTTCATCGACGCCGCGTGAGGCCGCCGCCATGTCCGAACCGCTGGTCGTGATCGGCAATGGCATGGCCGCCGCCCGCTTCGTCGAGGAGCTCGGCCGCCACGCCCTCGGACGCTATTCGGTGCTGGTCATCGGTGCCGAGCCGGTGCTCGCCTACAACCGGGTGCTGCTCTCCTCGCTGCTCGCCGGCGAGGTCGGCCCCGACGACATCGAGCTGAAGCCGCGCGCCTGGTGGCAGGCACAGGGGGTCACGCTGATCTATGGCCGGCAGGCCCTGGCGATCGACGTCGCCGGCCGGCGCGTGGTCATGGCCGGCGGCGGCTCGGTGCCTTTTGCCAAGCTGGTGCTGGCGACAGGCTCCGCACCGATCCGCCTGCCGAAGCCCGGCATGGATCTTCCCGGCGTGCTCACCTTCCGCGACCGTGGCGACGTTGCCGCCATGCTCGCATCGGTGACCGCCGCGCCGCGGGTCGTGGTGATCGGCGGCGGCCTTCTCGGCATCGAGGCCGCTCACGGCCTCGCCAGCGCCGGCGCCAAGGTCACCCTGGTCCATCTGATGGACAGGCTGATGGAACGCCAGCTCGACACCGAGGCGGCAGGCCTGCTGGCCGAAGCCCTGCGTGCGCGCGGGATCGAGGTGCTGCTCGGCGCCGACACCGAGGCGGTCGAGGGCGAAAAGGCCGTCAGGGCCGTCCGGCTCGCCGACGGGCGGCGCCTCGCCGCCGACCTCGTCGTGGCCGCGGTCGGCATCACGCCCAATGTCGCGCTGGCAAAGGCCGCGGGCCTCGCGACCGGCCGCGGCATCGTGGTCGACGACCGGCTGACGACCTCCGATCCCGATATTCACGCCATCGGCGAATGTGCCGAGCACCGCGGTCTCTGCTACGGCCTGGTCGAGCCGGCCTATGAGCAGGCGCGCACGCTGGCACGCCACCTGGCGGGCCGGCCGGAGGCCTATTCGGGCACGGTCACCGCCACCAACCTGAAGGTCTCGGGCATCCCCGTCTTCTCCGCGGGCGACATCAACGGCGCCGAGGGCAGCGAGGTGGTCGTCTGGCGCGACCCGGGCCTCGCGCACTATCGCAAGCTGGTGCTCAAGGACGACGTGCTGACCGGCGCCGTCCTGTTCGGCGAAACCGGCGACGGCCTCTGGTATCACGAGCTGATCCGGTGCGGCGAAAGGCTTGGACGCCGGCGCGAGGCCTGCATCTTCGGCCGGCACCTCGCCGAGGCCGCCTGATGGGGGTCGCTCCGCCCCCGGCGCGGCCGGTCGCCACGACCTGCCCCTATTGCGGCGTCGGCTGCGGCGTCCTGGCCAAGGCCGGCCGCGACGGGATCGAGATTGCGGGCGACCCCGACCACCCCGCCAACCGCGGCCGGCTCTGCGTCAAGGGCGCCGCCCTCGGCGAGACGCTGTCGACCGACGACCGGCTGCTGCATCCGATGATTCGCGGCCGCTCGGGTGCCTTCGCGCGTGTCGGCTGGCCGGCCGCGCTCGATGCCGTGGCGGAGGGTTTCGCGCGCGTGCTTGCCGAAGGCGGCCCGGACGCCATCGCCTTCTATCTCTCCGGCCAGCTCCTGACCGAGGACTATTATGTCGCCAACAAGCTGATGAAGGGCTTTCTCGGCAGCGCCAATGTCGACACCAATTCGCGGCTCTGCATGGCCTCGTCGGTCGCCGGCCACCGACGCGCCTTCGGCACCGATACCGTACCCGGCGGCTATGCCGATCTCGACACGGCCGACCTTCTGGTGCTCACCGGCTCCAATGCCGCCTGGTGCCATCCGATCCTCTGGCAACGGATCGTCGCCAACCGCGAGCGGCGCGGCGCGCGCATCGTCGTCATCGACCCCCGGATGACGGCAACGGCGAGCGAAGCCGATCTCGCGCTGCCGATCCGGCCCGGCATGGATTCGGTTCTTTTTGCCGGCTTATTTGTTCATCTCGCGGAAGCCGACAAGCTCGATCGGGCCTATATCGACGCCCATACGGCCGGCTTCGCCGCGGCGCTCGAACGCGCCCGGCAGATCGCGCCCGACGCCGAGGCGACGGCCGCGGCCTGCGGCCTCGCGATCGAGGACGTCAGCCGGCTGTTCGCATGGTTCGCCGCGACCGAGCGGACGGTCACGCTCTACAGCCAGGGCGTCAACCAGTCGGCGCAGGGCACCGACAAGGTCAATGCCATCATCAACTGCCATCTCGCGACCGGCCGCATCGGCCGGCCCGGCATGGGCCCCTTCTCGCTGACCGGCCAGCCCAACGCCATGGGCGGGCGCGAGGTTGGCGGCCTCGCCAACATGCTCGCCGCCCATATGGGGTTCGGCCGGGAAGAGGTCGATCGCGTCGGCCGCTTCTGGCAGGCGCCGCGCATGGCCCGGCGCGAGGGCCTCAAGGCAGTGGCGCTGTTCGACGCCATCGCGGCGCGCAAGGTCAGGGCACTGTGGGTGATGGCGACCAATCCGGCGGTCAGCCTGCCGCGCGCCGATGCGGTGCGGCAGGCGCTCGCCGGCCTCGATCATTTCGTCGTCTCGGACAACGTCCTCTCCAACGACACGATCGGATCAGGCGCGAAGATCCTCCTGCCCGCCGCGGCCTGGGGCGAGAAGGACGGCACCGTCACCAATTCCGAACGCCGCATCTCGCGCCAACGCGCCTTTCTGGACCTGCCCGGGGAGGCCCGGCCGGACTGGTGGATCGTCGCCGAGGTCGGCAAGCGCCTCGGCTTCGCGCCGGCCTTTTCCTGGCCGGACGCCGCCGCGGTGTTCCGCGAGCACGCCGCGCTGTCGGCCTTCGAGAACGCCGGCACGCGCGATTTCGATCTCGGCGGGCTGAGCACTGTTTCGGCGGCCGGCTATGCCACGCTCACGCCGGTGCAATGGCCGGTGCGGACCGCCGGCGATGCTGCCGACAAGCGCTTCTTCGCCCGAGGCGGCTTCTTCACGCCGGACGGGCGGGCCCGGTTCGTCGCGATCGAACCGCCGGCTCTCGCCGCCGCGACCGACGCCGATCATCCCTACCGGCTCAATACCGGCCGGCTGCGCGACCACTGGCACAGCATGACCCGCACGGCCAAGGCGCCGACACTCGGCCGCCATGCCGTCGAACCCGTCGTCGCCATGGCTCCCACGGACGCCGCCGCCGCCGGCCTCGCCGATGGCGACTATGCCGAGATCGCGACAGCGCACGGCCGGGCGACCCTGCGCGTCGCGGTCGATGCGGGCCAGCAGCCCGGCATGCTGTTCGCGCCGATTCACTGGAGCGGCGAGACCGCCGGTACGGCCCGCATCGGCGCTCTCGTTCAGCCGGCGACCGACCCGCATTCGGGCCAGCCCGAGCTGAAGTCGACGCCGGCGGCGATCCGGCGCGTGGCGCAGGGGCTGGAGGGCTTCATCCTCTCCCGCCGGCCGGTCGGACTGCCTGCCGGCCTCAGCTGGGCGCGCGCGGCAATATCGGGCGGCGTCGGCACGATCTTCGCGGCGCCGGGCGCTTTCGACGCCGCGCTTTTCGCGCAGGCCCTCATCCCGCCCGGCGGTACGATCAGCGAGGTGATCGATGCCGGCCGCCGGCTCTACCGAGCGGCGATCTTCGACGGCCCGCGGCTGGAGGCGGTGATGTTCGCCTCCGGCTCCGGCCGGCCGTCATGGCATTGGCTCGAGACCCAGTTCGGTGCCGCGGTTCTGTCGCCCGAGGCGCGCAGGATGCTGCTGGCCGGCCGGCCGGCGGATGCCGCTGCGCGAGAGGGGCCGGTCATCTGCGCCTGTTTTGCGGTCGGCCTCGAAACCATCAAGGCGGCGATCGCCGCCGGCGCCGCCGACGTCGAGGCGATCGGACGGGCGCTCAAGGCCGGCACCAATTGCGGCTCCTGCCGGCCGGAGATCCGGCGGCTGATCGGCGCGGCGCCCAGCGCGGCGGCGGAGCCGGCCTGATCCGCGCCGGCGGAACGAGACAAGCGCACGCCGTGGCCTTATGACTTTCCGCCATGGATCTTGGATTGCACGGCAAATCGGCGATCGTCTGCGGCGGCAGCCGCGGCATGGGCCGGGCAGCGGCGGAATGCCTCGCCGCCGAGGGCGTGGCGCTGACCATTCTGGCGCGCGATCCGGTACGGCTGGAGGCGGCGGCAGCGGCCATCCGTGACCGGTTCGGTGTTGCCGTCGCGGCCGTTTCGGGCGACGTGACCACCGAGGCTGGCCGGGCCGCGCTGCTCGAGGCCTGCCCGGCGCCCGACATTCTCATCAACAATGCCGACGGCATGCCGCCGGGCGATTTCCGCGACTGGTCGCGGGCCGACTGGATCGCGGCTCTCGATGCGATGATGCTCGCGCCGATCGCGCTGATGCGGGCGACCGTCGACGGCATGATGGACCGCGGCTTCGGCCGGATCGTCAACATCGTCTCGCGCTCGGTCAAGATCCCGCAGCTCGAAATGGGGCTCTCCAACGGCGCGCGCTCCGGTCTCGTCGGCTTCGTCGCCGGTCTCGCCCGCCAGACGGTGAAGCGCGGCGTCACCATCAACAATGTCCTGCCCGGCATCGTCGCGACCGATGCCCAGCGCCATCACGTCGAGAAACTGGCCGAGATGAGCGGCCGGCCGTTCGACGAGATCTGGGCCGAGCGCGCCGCGCAGAATCCCGCCGGCCGCTTCGGCGAGGCCGCCGAGATCGGCGCCACCATCGCCTTCCTCTGCTCTGCCCAGG
This sequence comes from bacterium YEK0313, assembly GCA_000751295.2. Taxonomy (NCBI): domain Bacteria; species bacterium YEK0313. The sequence continues at coordinate 209,395 of CCMO02000003.1, read as the reverse complement.
CCGGCTTCATCACCGGCCAGAGCCTGCTCGTCGACGGCGGGCAATATCCCGGCACCTACTGACAGACCCACAGACCGGAGGCGCCCATGTCAGACCGATCCTCGGACAAGCCCTCGCTCGATATCGACCGCATCCGCGCCGCGACGCCGGGTACGGCCGCCGGCCGCGCCTATCTGCACAATGCCGGCGCCGGATTGATGCCGCGGGCCGTGCTGGAGGCCCAGAAGCGGCATCTCGATCTCGAGGCCGAGATCGGCGGCTATGCCGCCGCCGAGCGGGAAGCGCCGAGGCTGGACGGCGTCTATGGCTCGGTCGCGCGGCTGCTCAATGCCGCGCCCGACGAGATCGCGCTGATGGAGAACGCCACCATCGCCTGGCAGATGGCCTTTTACGCGCAGCAATTCGGGCCAGGCGACCGGATCCTGACGGCCGAGGCCGAATATGGCGCCAATTATGTCGCCTATCTCCAGGTTGCTCGCCGCACCGGCGCGGTCATCGACGTCGTGCCGAGCGATGCGACCGGCGAGCTCGATGTCGCCGCGCTCGAACGGATGATCGATGAGCGGGTCAAGCTGATCGCCATCACCTGGATACCGACCAATGGCGGCCTGACCAATCCCGCTGCCGCGGTCGGGCGCATTGCCCGGGCCCATGGCATTCCCTATCTGCTTGACGCCTGCCAGGCCGTCGGCCAGATGCCGGTCGACGTCGAGGCGATCGGCTGCGACATGCTCGCCGCCACCGGCCGCAAGTTCCTGCGCGGCCCGCGCGGCACCGGCTTTCTCTATGTGCGCCGGTCGCTGCTGACCCGGCTCGAGCCGCCGATGATCGACCATTTCGGTGCCGTCTGGGTGGCCCGCGACCGCTACGAGCTGCGCGCCGACGCGCGCCGTTTCGAGAGCTGGGAAAACAACTATGCGGCGCGCATGGGCCTCGGCGTCGCCGTCGACTATGCGCTGGAGCTGAGCCTCGACCGGATCGCGGCGCGCAGCCGCATGCTGGCCGGACGGCTGCGGGCCGGCCTCGGCGCCATTGCCGGCATCACCGTGCGCGATCTCGGCCGCCATCCCTCGGCGATCGTCAGCTTCACCGTCGACGGCCGGGACGCGGCCGATGTGGTTCGCGCCGCCGATGCGGCCGGCATCGCCATCGGCGCCTCCAACCCGTCGAGCACCCGCCTCGACGCCGAGGCGCGCCATCTGCCGCCGCTCGTCCGCGCCTCGCCGCACTATTACAACACCGACGAGGAGGTCGACCGGCTCATCGCCTTCTGCCGGGCACTCTAGGGTCCCGCTCCCGCGCGTTTCCTCACGCGCGGGACCTGGTTCACCCGGAAACGCCCCCCGCGCCGCCGGCTCGCCCCTTGCGGCAGAGCTTGAACACGCCCTGCTCGCCGAACAGGTTCCAGAACCACCAGGGCGCGTTCACCCTGACCTCGCGGCCCGCGAGATCGAGCGCGGTCGAGCGCTCGATCACCGCATCCACCTCGCGCACCAGATCGACGAAATCGCGGATCGTGCAGAAGTGGATGTTGGGCGTGTCGTACCAGCGATAGGGCAGGTTCTCGCTGGCCGGCATGCGCCCGCGGGTCAGCAGCTGCATGCGCAGCCGCCAATGGCCGAAATTCGGGAACGAGACGATGGCGCGCCTGCCGATGCGCAGCATCTGTTCCAGCACCACGCGCGGCGCCCGCGTCGCCTGGATCGTCTGCGACAGGATCACCACGTCGAAGGAATCGTCGGGATAGAAGGCTAGGTCGGTGTCGGCGTCGCCCTGGATGACCGCAAGGCCGGCCGCCACGCAATCGTTGACGCCCTCGCGCGACAATTCGATGCCGCGGCCGTCGACGCCCTTCTGGTCGCGCAGCAGCTTCAGGAGCCCGCCGTCGCCGCAGCCGACATCGAGAACCTTCGAGCCGGGCTCGATCATCCCTGCGACATGCAGATAGTCCGGCCGGACGCCGCCGGACGCCGCGGTCATGGTCAGGTCGGTCTTCATTCCGCGCGCGGCCCCGCCAGCCCGCGGGCGCGGGCGGCCGCCTCGAGGAACCCGCGCGTGATGGCGAAGAGCTCGGGTTCGTCGAGCAGGAAAGCGTCGTGCCCCTTGTCGGTGACGATCTCTGCGAAGGACACGGAGGCGCCGGCGGCGTTCAGCGCATGCACGACCTGGCGCGAATCCGCCGTCGGGAACAGCCAGTCGGAGGTGAAGGACACGACGCAGAACCGCGTCCTGGTGCCGGCGAAGGCCTTGGCCAGCGAGCCGCCATGGTCGCCGGCAATGTCGAAATAATCCATCGCCCGGGTGACGTAGAGATAGCTGTTGGCGTCGAACCGTTCGACGAAGGCCTCGCCCTGGTAGCGCAGATAGCTCTCGACCTGGAAGTCGGCGTCGAACGAGAAGGTCGGCGCCGCGCGATCCTGCAGGCGGCGGCCGAACTTGCGATGCAGCGCCGCGTCCGAGAGATAGGTGATGTGAGCGGCCATGCGGGCCACCGCAAGGCCCGAAGAGGGCCGCGTCCCCGCGGCGAGATAATGGCCGCCGCGCCATTCCGGATCGGCCATGATCGCCTGCCGGCCCACCTCGTGGAAGGCGATGTTCTGCGCCGAGTGCTTGGCCGCCGTCGCGATCGGCATGGCCGCGAACACCCGGTCCTTGTAGGCGGCGGCCCATTGCAGCACCTGCATGCCGCCCATCGAGCCGCCGATCACGCAGAACAGGCTGTCGATGCCGAGCCTCTCGACCAGCATGGCCTGGGCGCGCACCATGTCCGGAATGGTGATCAGCGGCAGGTCGAGCCCATAGGGCGCGCCCGTGGCCGGATTGGTTGAGGCCGGGCCCGTCGTGCCCATGCAGCCGCCCAGCACGTTCGAGCAGATGACGAAATAGCGGTCGGTGTCGATCGGCAGGCCCGGACCGACCATGATGTCCCACCAGCCCGGCTTGCCGGTCACCGGGCTGTCGCTCGCCACGTGCTGGTCGGCGGTCAGGGCGTGACAGACCAGGATGGCGTTCGAGCGCTCGGCATTCAGCGTGCCATAGGTCTGGTAGCCGATCTGGAACGGGCTGAGCGTGAGGCCGGAATCGAGGCGCAGGGGCTCGTCCGGCCCGAACAGGGCGACGAGGCCGGCCGGTTCGTTGGCCTGACGGCGCGCCAGGACGTCGGAGGGAAAGCGCAGGGCGGCACGGGCCATGGCGGGCGATCGATTCTCGGATGGCGGCTAGCGTTCCGAACGACGGTCATTTCGTTCGTTATTCCGAACAATAGCAACCATCGCACGGGAACGCCAGACACGTCCTTCGGCTTAGCCCTCGCCGCCCCTGAACCGGTCGATTGCGCGCCGCTCCGCCTTTGTCGGCCGCCCAGCCCCCTCGTCGCGCTCGGCGACCGGCGAAGGCAGCTCGACGCGCGGCGGCTCGGGTGACTGATCCTCGTAGAGATGCTGCGCGACGCTATAGGGGCCGCGCCGCTCGGCGAGCGCCAGGACCTTCAGCACCTTGACCCGGCCATTCAGGCCGATGGTCAGGACATCGCCGACACGTACGGATTTGTGCGCCTGCTCGACACGCTGGCCGTTGAGCCGGACCGAGCCGTCCTCGCATAGACCGGCTGCAGCGGTCCGCGTCTTCACGACGCGGGCGAACCACAGCCATTTGTCGATGCGCAGCTTGTCGGTTTCGCTCAAGCGCTGGCAACTCCGGTATCAGCTCTTCTTCTGCATGGCCTCTTTCAAGGCCAGGAGCTTGGCGAAGGGCGAGTTCGGATCCGGCTCGCGCTCCTTGCGCGACACCTGCTCGGGACGAATGCCGCGATAGTCGGCGCGATCCTCGCGCTGCGGCCGGTCGCGCCGGTCGCCATCCCCGCCCTTGCGCGGCATGTCCTTGAACTTGGAGAAGTCGCGGCGTGGCGGACGGCCGCCGGCGGCCTGCTCGCCGTCGCGTGGCGGGAACGGACGACGGTTCTGGCCGCCTTCGCGCTTCTCGCCGCCAGCCTCGCCATTGCGCGGCTGGTCGCTGCGGCCCTGACCCTGGCCCTGGCGCGGCCTGAAATCGCGGCGCTGGCCTGCCTCGCCCTGGCGCTCGCCGCCACGGCGGAAGTCGCGGCGCGGCGGCCGCTCGCCATCCATGCGGCCGCCCGGCCGCCAGACATCGACCAGGACCGGCTCGGCCGCTTCGGCCGGCTTGGCTTCGCCGGCCGCCTCCGCCTCGGGCTCTGCCGTGGCGACGACCTCCACCGCGGCCCCCGCCTCTATGGTCGCGGCCTCGGCCGCCAGCTCCTCCACCGGCGGCGCTTCGGTCGCCGCTTCCGTGACCGCGGCGGCCGGCGCGGCCGGTTCGAGCGGCTCGGGGCTGGCGATCAGGTCCGGCCCGGCGACCAGCACGGCCACCGGCCGCGCGGCCGGCGCGACGGTTGTTTCGCCGGCAACCGGTTCGGCGGCGGCATCCGCGACCTGCGGAACCACAGGCGCAATCGTCGCAGGCGCCGCCTCCACTTTCGGCGGCGGCGCGGGTCGCTTGTCCGAGCGATAGCCGAGGCCTTTCAGGATCGAGGCGAAGTCATCGCCCGAACAGCCGACCAGCGAGGTCATGCCGACGGTCGCGGTGAAGCCGCCGCCGGGAAAATGACCGGCGGGCTCAGGCGTCGCCGAACCCGGGCGCCAGGCGAGCGCCGGCCGGATCAGATCGGCGAGGCGCTCCAGGATGTCGACCCGCACGGCGCGCGGTCCGAGCGCTCGGAAGCCGACAAAACGATAGAGCTCCTTGTCGATCTCGGTATCGACCGCGATCGAGGTCCGGCCGGACGCGGCAAGCGCCGGCAGTTCGCTCAGCCCCTTGGCCTCCAGCTTGTCGGCCTTGAGCATGTAGAGCTGCAGGGCGAGCGCGCGCGGAGCCGGCTTCAGCGTCGCCGGCAGATAGATGTGATAGGCGCCGAAACGCACACCGAGCTTGCGCAGGGCGGCGCGCGCCTCCTGGTCGAGCTGCTTGACCTCCTCGGCGATCTTCGAGCGCTCGATGACGCCGAGCGCTTCGGCGAGCTGGAACGCGACGCCGCGGGCAAGGCCGGTCAGCTCTTCGGAACGTTCGAGGGCGGTGACGGGCCCGAGCAGCTTTTCGATCTGGGCGTGAACCCACAGATCGAGCCGGGCCTGCACCTGATCGCGCGGCGTGCCGGTCAGGTGTTCGTCGGCGAGAATGCGCACGCGCGGCGACAGCACCTTGTCGCCGGCGACCAGCTTGGCGACCGCATCGCCATGCCACCGGATGGTGCCGTCATTCGACAGGATGAAGGCATCGTCGCCGGAGGCGCTCAGCTTTTCGGCGCGCGCATCGATTTCGCCGCCCAGCGCCTTCGAGGCCGCGGCCCGCAATGCCCGGCCGGCCTCGCCGTCGCCGGCCGACGGATCCGGCGTGAAGCGGAAGCCGTCCAGCCGCCCGACATGTTGGCCTTCGACGGTCACGTCTCCGGTCCTGGTGATCTCGGCCTCAAGCATTGTGTTTTCCCTTAGGCGCCGCATCAGCACGCTCGTCCTGCGATCGACAAAGCGCTGCGTCAAGCGCTCGTGAAGCGCATCCGACAGTTTGTCCTCGACCCGTCGCGTCTCCCCCTCCCAATGGACGGGGTCGTCGACCCAGTCCGGGCGGTTGGCGGCGAAGGTCCATGTGCGGATATGGGCGATGCGGTTGGACAGCGTGTCGATGTCGCCATCGACACGATCGGCGAAGGCAACCTGCGACGCGACCCAATCGGAGGGAATCCGGCCGGAACGGCCCGTCAGGAAGCCAAAAATAGTGGTTACAAGGTCTGCATGGCTCGCCGGCGATATCTTTCGATAATCCGGCATGAGGCAGGCGTCCCACAGTTTCGACACGGCGGCCCGGCCCTTGGCGCGGTTGCGCACGTCCTCGTCGCGCAGCGCCAGCTCCAGCACGCGCTGGTCCTCGGCCAGCGGCGAGCGGGTCAAACCGGGCTCGGTCGGCACGACGTCGAGGCTCTCGCGCAAGGCTTCGGCGGATGAGAAATTCAGATCGGTGTTGCGCCATTGCAGCACTTTCACCCCGTCGAAACTATGGGCTTCGAGTGCCTGGACGAGTTCAGGCTCGAACGGCGGACAACGCCCGGTGGTTCCGAAGGTTCCATCGCGCGTCGAGCGGCCGGCGCGGCCGGCGACCTGGGCGAACTCGACCGGGTTCAGCCGCCGGAACTGATAGCCGTCGAACTTGCGGTCGGCGGCGAAGGCGACGTGCTCGACGTCGAGGTTCAGGCCCATGCCGATCGCGTCGGTCGCGACGAGATAGTCGACATCGCCCGACTGGTACATCTCGACCTGGGCGTTGCGGGTGCGCGGCGACAGCGCACCGAGCACCACCGCCGCACCGCCGCGCTGCCGGCGGATCAGCTCGGCGATGGCGTAGACCTCGTCGGCCGAGAAGGCGACGATGGCCGAGCGCCGCGGCAGCCGGGTGAGCTTGCGCTCGCCCGCGAAGGAAAGATTGGAGAAGCGCGGCCGCGTGACGATGTTGGTGCCGGGAACGAGCTTCTCGATCAGGCCGCGCATGGTGGCGGCGCCGAGCAGCATCGTCTCGTCGCGGCCGCGGCGGTTGAGCAGCCGGTCGGTGAAGACGTGGCCGCGGTCGAGGTCGGCCGCAATCTGGATTTCGTCGATGGCCAGGAACGACACGTCGATATCGAGCGGCATGGCTTCGACGGTCGAGACCCAGTAGCGGGCGCCGGCCGGCTTGATCTTTTCCTCGCCGGTGATGAGCGCGACCTGCCCCTCGCCGACGCGCGCGACGAGTTTTCCGTAAACTTCGCGGGCGAGCAGACGCAGCGGCAGGCCGATCAGTCCGGAGGGATGCGCGACCATGCGCTCGATGGCGAGCGTGGTCTTGCCCGTATTGGTGGGACCGAGGACTGCGGTAACCCCGCGCCCGCGATGGGCAGGGGGCAATGGCGGCAAGGATGAGGTCATGCAGAGCTCGACAGACGCCGCGCGGAGGCCGCGACGGCGTGGGGGTTGTAGCACGCGGCTGGCCGAAAGGAGTGATATTTCGGTACCGCCCGCCTGGCTGATGACGAGTAGAACGACTCTGGAACGAATCAGGGCCGAATCGCTGACACCTGCCGAGTCATGATTCGTTCACTACGAGATGTGGTGTGCGGAAGTTGTGCTTCATACCATGTGAATCAAATATGTGGTGAAATGATTCAAATTACCGATACCGTGAATCCCATCCTGCCGCGAATGCTTGACGACACCTGCCCTCGACGGCGGCGGCGGCGGTTCTGCCTTTCCCAAGACTCGAGCGGCATCGTTGACGTCTCGACGGCGAAGGTGCGGCGCGCCGGCTCCGGACAGGGCTCCGCTGATATGGGTGCGTTCCGCGCCGAAGCCAGCACGGATTCTTCCCGATGGTGCGGCCTTCGGTTCAGCCGCCGCCGGGGACGAAAACATAGCCTTCGCCACGGACGGTCTTGATGAAGCGGGGATGTTCCGGATCCGGCTCGATCTTCTTGCGCAGCCGCGTCACCCTGATGTCGATCGAGCGGTCGCTCTCCTCGGCGCTGCGGCCATGGGCGAATTCCTGCAGCTGGCCGCGCGAGAGCACCCGGTTCGGCCGGGTCGCCAGCGCCTGCAGCAGATCGAACTCCATGGCGGTCAGGTCGATCGCGATGCCCTGGCCGTCGACCAGCCGCCGGGCATCGAGATCGAGCGTCAGGGTGCCGAACTTCAGGTGACGGCCTTCCGGCACGGCGCCCCCGGCAGCCGCTGTGGCCCCCGCAGGGGCCGCCTTGACCCGGCGCAGCACGCTTTTGATCCTGGCCAGCAGTTCGCGCAGTTCATAGGGTTTGACGAGATAGTCGTCGGCGCCGATCTCGAGCCCGACGATGCGGTCGATCGGCCTGCCGGCGGCGGTCGCCATGATGATGCCGGTGCCGCCCGACCTGCGAATGAAACGGGCAAGTGAAAGCCCGTCCTCGCCCGGCATCGCTATGTCGAGAATGGCGACGTCGATGGTCTTTCCAACGCTCTCCTCACGGAAGGCCAGCGCATTACGATAGGTTAACACCTCGAACCCCTGAAGGTCGAGATATTCGGCAACGGCTTCGCGCAGATGCTCTTCGTCGTCGACGATGGCGACCGTTGTCTTCATTCGTCATGCCCTTGCTGTTTGAGCCATGATGACAGCCTGTAGCACTCCGCACTAGGATGAACTGTCACGAGTTTCAACATGCCGGTTCGCGCCCTTGGCGCACGGCCCGCGGAACACGGATGCGGCGCGGGCCAAGACCCGGGCGATCGATGGGAACGAAGTGCCGAAGTGAGGTCCCGACATGGCGCGGCGCGGTCGCATCGCCATCCTTGACGACGAGCCGGACTGGGTCGAGGCGGTGCATGAATATCTGGTCGACCTCGGCTACGACGTCGACCGGCTCGGTGCCGCCTGGGAGCTCGAGCCCTATCTTGCGCGCGAGCGGCCGGATCTCATCATCCTGGATGTCGGCCTGCCCGGTGAGAGCGGCATCGACATCCTGATCCGCACCGACCTTGCCAGCGACATTGCCGTGCTGGTGCTGACCGGCAACCCCGATCCCGTCGACCGGGTTCTGGGGCTGGAGCTCGGCGCCGACGACTATGTGCAGAAACCGGTCGAGCTGCGCGAGCTGGCCGCGCGGGTGGCGGGCATTCTGCAGCGGCGGCTGGGCCGCCGGCACAATCTGGTGGTCTTCGAAACGACCTCGGTCGACCTCGTGGCGGCACGTGTGCTGCGGACCGACGGTTCGACCGAACGGCTTTCGGCCGGCGAGGTCGCCCTGATCAGGGCCTTCGCCGACAGTCCCGGCAAGGTTCTGACCCGCGAGGAAATCATGGAGCGGGCGCCGGCGGAGGACGAGGAGGCTTTCGACCGGGCCATCGATTCCCGGATCGCCCGCCTCAGGCGCAAGCTGGACACCGAAGCGATCCGCACTGTGCGCGGCCACGGCTACGTCTTCGATCTGCCGAGCCACGGCGCGCATGCGGCGGCCGGCGGTCTCGACGACCACCCCTGACGCGGCCCTGCGCCGCCCCGTTCCGACTGCCTGGGCGACGTGGGCCATCCGCCAACTCCTGTCCCGCCGTTCGCGCAGCTTCGGCTGCGAGGTTCGCTCAATGATGGCGCGCCGCCGGCCGCCGTGTTTCAGGCGAGCACGCCTCGTGCCGGCCGGGACATGCGGGCCGAAATAATCGAAACGGCACTCGGCGCGCCGCGGCATGACAAGGAAGGAGGCGGGGCGGAGGCTGGTGTGACTGCAACGGCGAGGTCCAAGACAGCATCATGACACCGCAGCAGGTCAGCCTCATTCGCCGCCAGTTCGGCATCGTCGCCGAGCGCAAGGACGATTTCGCGGCGGCCTTCTACGACGCGCTGTTTTATGTCGACCCGACCCTGCGGCCGCTGTTTCCTGCCGATATGCGCCCCGCGCGCCAGCAATTCGTCAAGGCGTTGGCCCATGCCATCCTGGCGCTCGATGATCTCGACGCGGTCATCGAGGATGTCAGGGCGCTCGGCCTCCGGCATGTCGGTTACGGCGCCGAGCCGGATCAGGACAATGTCGTCGGCGAGGCGCTGCTGTCGGCGCTCGCCGAAACCCTCGGCGAAGCCTTCGACGGATCGGCCCAGGCTGCCTGGGCGCTCGCTTATGGCACGATGACCGATGTCATGGCCGGGCCCGCGGCCGGCGTGCCCCGGCTTCACGCCTGAGGGCGGTGGCGAAGAGCGAATGGGGAATGGGGAATGGCCGGCTCTCTCGGAGAGCTGGGCCCTGCTCCGCGCTCCCGCCCGGCATGCCTTATTCGCTACTCGCTATCCACCACCTGCCACTCGTCCTCAGGCCTTGAGCCGCGCGGCCAGGCCGTTGGTGGCGACCTTGGCGAGCACCAGCCGGACGTCGTCGAGCGTGAACGGCTTTTCCAGCACGACCACGTCCGCGCCCTGGGCACGCGCCAGCCGATCCGGCCCGGCCACCGTGTCGCCGGTGACGATGATGGTCCGTTCGGCGAGCTTTGGGTCGCGGTCATGCACCCGGTCGCGGAAATCGATGCCGTCGAGGCCCGGCATACGCAGGTCGGCAAAGACCACGTCGAACACCGTCCGCTCGATCTGCTCGAGCGCGACGACCGACCGGTCGACCACGCGCGGCCGATGGCCGAGGCCTTCCACCATTTCGGCCAGGCTGCGGGCGACATCCGCCTCGTCGTCGACGATCAGCACCGACAGGCCGCGATGGCCGGCCGGGTCGCTCGCGACCGGAATGGCGGGTCGCTCGTCGTCGCTGCGTGGCAGGCTGATATCGAAGCGGGCGCCGCCATCCGCGCCGTTGGCGAGTGCGATCGTGCCGCCATGCGCCTCGACGACGTTGCGGCAGATCGACAGGCCGATGCCAGTGCCGACCCCGGCCGGCTTGGTGGTGAAATAGGGGTCGAACACCCGCCGCGCGAGATCGGGCGGCACGCCCGGTCCGTTGTCCTCGACCGTGATGCCGACCCGGTCGCCGGCCAGCCGCGTCTCCACCCGGATCAGTCGCGGCGCCGGCCGGTCCATCAGCGCCTGCTGCGCATTGATGACGAGATTGGCGATGACCTGCGAGAGCAGGTCACGGTCGCCGGTAATGGCGGGGAGGTCGCCGGCGAGCACGGTCTCGACCGCAATGTCGGAACTGCGCAGGCCATAGGCGACCATGTCGAGCGCGCCGGAAACGACGGCATTGATGTCGACCGCATCGCGCTGCGGCGGCTTCTGCCGCGCCATGGCGAGGAAACTCTTGACGATGCGGCCGCACCGCTCGGCGGCGGCACGGATGCGGTCGCCGCGCCGCTTGACCTCTTCGCTTTCGGCCTTTTCGACGAGCAGCGAGGACTGGGCGATCACGATGGCCAGCGGATTGTTCAGCTCATGAGCGACACCAGCGAGCAGCGAGCCCATGGCCGAGAGCTTTTCGATCTGGTGCAGCCGCTCGCGGCTCGCCTGGGCTTCCCTGGCCATGCGCCGCGCCTCGGTGAGGTCGCGGGCATGGGCCATGAACAGGCGGTGGCCGGCAAAGCGCACCGTATTGACCGAATATTCGACCGGAAACACCGAGCCGTCCTTGCGCTGGCCTTCGGTCTCGAACCGGCGCGCAAGGCTGCCGACATCGGTCTTGGCCTTGTAGCGCTCCATGGTCGCTATCTGCGGCTCGCGCTGGCTGGACGGCACGACGAGATCCCAGGCGAGCCGGCCGAGCGCCTCGTCGCGGGTGAAGCCCAGCATCGCCTCCGCCGCCGGGTTGAACTCGATGACGTGCCAGTCCTCGTCGGCGACGATGATGGCATCGAGCGAGGACTGGACGACCGCCTTGTTCAGCGCCTCCGACCGGGCGAGCGCATCGATGTTCAGCGCCAGCTGCTGCTCGCCGTGCTTCAGCTCGGTCAGGTCGCGCGTGAAGGTGAGGAAACCGACTTCCGTCTCGCCGACGGGAATATAGGGAATGAGCGACACCTGCAGGTAGCGATCACCCTTTTCGATGAAGTTGATCCAGCCTTCCCAGCGCATGGTCTGACCGCTGCGCACCTGGTCGCTCATCGCCTGATATTCGGCAACCACGCGGGGCCCGAGGATCTCGCCGACGGTGTGGCCGAGCACTTCGTCCGCCGTCTTGCCCAGGAATTCCAGGAATTCCCGGTTGGCGTCGCGATAGATCAGGTTGTGGTCGACATAGACGGTGCGCAGCGGAATGCCGTCGATCATGGCGCGCAGCTGGTGGATCTGCGCGATCCGCTCGCCGACCGCCGCCTCGATCTGCTGGCGCAGCGGCATCCACGGCGCCGGCACGGCGGGAGCCGGCATGCCGCCCTTGGTCGCCTCGATGCCGTAGCGGGCGAGCGCCACCGCCGGCGCGACGAACTGGCGCCAGATCAGCGCCGCGAGCACGGTGAAGGTCGCGACGATGCCGGCGACAAGCGTGACATGTTCGACGAGGTGCTCGCGCGCCTGCGCCGTGACCTCGGCACGGCCATAGGTCGACCAGGAGAGATAGACGACCAGAAGCAGCAGCGGCAGGCCGCACAGAACCAGGAGACCCGCAAAGCGGCGCGACAGTTCAGAGCGGCTCTGGCGCGTAAGGCTGTTCCGCCCGCCGGGCTGGACCATGGCTCATTCTCCGGTGCTTGCGAGGCGGGCGATCGCGAGCGATCGCCTCTGTTCCGGGACCGGGCGACATAGGGGTTGCAATTGCCGACTGTGCATCCGGAAGGGGACATTGGGCGGCTGTTGACGTTTCGTCAAGCAAGCCGCGCGCGGGGCGTGTTTCAGCGCTCCTCGATGGCGGTGAACAGGCCGCCGATGCGGTTGAGCTCATCGGTGGTCGCCTGCATCTTGCGGCGGAACTCGCCGTGCACGCGCCGCGCCGCCTCGGGAAATTCGACGAGGATGCGGCGGAACAGGCTGCGCGGCACCCGCATGGCCGAGGATGCGCCGCGCGCCGTGGCTGTCGCCGGCCTCAGCGTCTCGACGATCAGCGCGATCTCGCCGAGCAGCACGCCCGGCCCGACGACGCGCTCGGCTATGCCGCTGGCGCTGCTGAGAACGAACGCGCCCTCGACCACGACGAAGCCGGCATCCGCCGCCTGGCCTTCGCGGAACAGGATGTCGCCGCCGCGCACCGTCCGCGTCTCGGCCGAGAAGGCGAGCAGCCGCAGCGGCTCCTGGCCGAGAGACGCAAAGAGCGGCACGCGCGCAAGCAGGGCGATGTCATCGTCGAGAGCCATCGAAAGCCGTCTAGTGTCGTGATTTCGAAGTCCGCTCCATTTCGAAATCAAGCTCTGGGCGAACTTCGAAATCGAGGCGACACTAGAAATCAATACGTTACTAGTGTCCTGGTATCCGAAATTCGCTCTGCGCTCGGCAATCAGACTTAAGCGAATTTCAGATTCGGGACACTAGCTCTTCAGGGGACGAGCTTGTAGCCGCCGGCTTCGGTGACCAGCAATGACGCATTGGCGGGATCTTTTTCGATCTTCTGCCTCAAGCGGTAGATGTGGGTTTCGAGCGTATGGGTGGTGACACCCGAATTGTAGCCCCAGACCTCCGACAGCAGCACCTCGCGCGAGACCGGCTTCAGCCCCTGCCGGTAGAGATAGCGCAGGATCGCGGTCTCCTTTTCGGTCAGCCGGATCTTGCCGTTCTTCTCGGTGACCAGGAGCTTGGAGGACGGCCGGAAGCTGTAGGCACCAATCTGGAACACCGCGTCCTCGCTCGCCTCGTGCTGGCGCAGTTGCGCGCGGATGCGGGCGAGCAGAACGGCGAACCGGAACGGCTTGACGACATAGTCGTTGGCGCCGGCCTCGAGGCCGAGGATCGTGTCGGAATCGGTATCATGGCCGGTCAGCATGATCACCGGGCTCTTGAATCCGCCCTTGCGCATGATCTTGACCGCCTCGCGCCCGTCCATGTCGGGCAGGCCCACATCCATGATCAGGAGGTCGAGATGCTCGCCCTTGGTGGCCTGGATCGCCTTGGCTGCGGAATCGACCGTGCTCGTCTCGAATTCCTCGTGGAGCGCCAGCTGTTCCGCCAGCGCCTCGCGCATGTCGGCATCGTCGTCGCAGAGCAGAATCTTTCGCACTTGGCTCATCGAATCACCCAGAAAAAGGAAGGGGGCGGCCGTCAAGGTGAGGTTTCGACTACGACACAGAACAGCATGTCGTGCAAATGTCCGGCGGTATTACCGAATCCATCTCAGCCTTCTAACCTGAAATTCCCAGGGCGGTTAGCTAGCAATCCAAGTGTCGATATGATGGCGAAACGGTTGGTCAGCCGGATTTTTGTTCATAGCCTGCCCGGACGGCCGAGCCGGGGCGTCCTTCATGTCGGCGAGGCGTCCTTTCCGTGCGCGCTCGGCCGGTCGGGCATCCATGCCGTCAAGCGCGAAGGCGACGGCCGGACGCCGCGCGCGAGCCTGCCCCTGCGCCGCGTGTTCTACCGCAGCGACCGGCTGCGGCGACCGGCGAGCCTGCAGGCCGTCAGAGCGATCCGGCCGACCGATGCCTGGTGCGACGATGCGGGCGACCGGCGCTACAACCGGCTGATCAGCCGGCCGCCCGGCTCGGCCGAGGAATGCCTGACGCGGGCCGACCATCTCTATGACGTGATCGTCGAGCTCGGCTGGAACGACCGGCCGGTGCGCCGGCATTACGGCAGCGCGATCTTCTGGCACGGCGCGCGCGACGGCTTCACGCCGACCGCCGGCTGCGTCGCGATCCGGCGCGAGGATTTCGCCAAGATCCTGCCGCGGCTCGCCCGCGATGCGGTGATGGTGGTCCGCTGAACGATCCGCCGGCGCCCCGCGCGGTCATTCCTGGATGATCTTGACCAGCTCGCCGCCGCGCGGTTCCTCGTCCGGTCCGAGGCCGTTGAGCACCCGGAAGCGCTCGGCCGGACGGTCGGTGATCTGCATGCGCGGCAGGAAGGTCTCGACCGTGTCGCCCTGGCCGGCGCGCATGGTGCGGATGCGCACCTGCTTCACCGCAGCTTCCGCGGCGCTGAGGCGGCGGAAGGTCTCCATCGAGGCGCGGAACATCTGGTCGACTTCGCCATTGAGGTCGCGCGCGGCATAGATCAGCCGGTAGACCTCGCTGCCGAACCGCACCACGAAGATGCGGAACGACCAGTCCGGGCCGCGCGCTATCGCGGTCGCCGCCTGGAAGCCGTTGACGGTGACCGCCTCGACCGAGCTTTCGGCGAGCCCGTCGATCCAGCCGGAGCCGAGATAGGCGGTCAGCGACTGGTTGGACGGCACGCGCACCACATCGAGCCTGATCGCCATGTCGTTCGGGCCGAGGCCGGTGACCGCCGCGCGCGAATTTTCGAGCGTGAAGCCCTCCGGCGCGGTCACGGTGAAGCCAAGCCGGGGATGGATGAAGCTGCGGCCGCGCACAAAGCCCTGGCGCGGATCCTCGCCATAGGTCACGCCCTCGAGCGCGCGCAGATAGCGCTCGCGATCGCGCGGCATGCCGTCCGGGCCCGAATATTGCCGGGCGACGAGCACCGCCTGGCGGATCCGCTCGGGCGTCGTCGGGTGGGACGCCATGAAATCCGGTCCGCCGCTCGCCGCCTGCGCCTGGCTGCGCAGGGCGGCGTTGCGTTCCATGGTCTGCAGGAAGCGCGAGGCGCCATAGGGGTCGAAGCCGGCCTTGGCGAGCAGGCGCACACCGATCGCGTCGGCCTCCAGCTCCTGCGTGCGCGAGAAGCTCGCCAGCGACACCCGGGCCGCCTCGCGCCGCTGCTCGGCGCCGGCGACGTCGTTGAGCAGGCGGGCGCGCATGACGGCCACGAGCTCGCTGGTGCGCACCTGGTCCTCGCGCTGGTTGGCATGGCGTGCCGAGACATGCGCCATTTCATGGCCGAGCACGGCGGCGAATTCGCTGACGTCGTTGATCAGCGCCAGCATGCCGCGGGTGATGTAGAGATGGCCCGACGGCAGCGCGAAGGCGTTGATCGAGGGCGAATTGAGCACGGTGAGCCGGTAGCGCTGGTCCGGCCGGTCGGAGGCCGCGCCGAGCCGGTCGAGAATGTCGGAGGCCAGCCGCTGGATGGCCGGCGCGTCATATTCGCCGCCGAAGGCGGTCAGGATGCGTGAATGATCGCGTGTGGTCAGCGGCGGCAGGCGCGCTTCGGTCGGGGCCGGCGTCGGCGTCGGTACGTTCGCTGCCGGGTCGGGCGCGGTCGCGCAGGCGGCCAGCAGGAGGGTAAGCGCCAACGTCGCCGGGCCTGCCGCCCAGCGCAAATGCTTCTGTGCTCGTCCGAACCGAATCACGGTCCGCCGCTACCTAGCACCGCCCGATGGCGGCTCCGCGATGGTGAGGGCCTCCGGTATCGCCGCCGCGATAAAGGGGCCGCGCCGGATCGTCACGATCCCACGCACGCGCAGCATGTGCCCACGGATTGCGGCAGGTTCAAGCCCAACCTCGCGGAAAGTGGCCATGTCGCGGTCAGATATGGTTACAGTCAGGGCACCGGATTGTGGCGCGCCGAAATTGACATAGGTCGTCCGGCCCTGGCTGCGGACGCTGCGGATGCGGCCCTCGACGATGGCGAAACGCCCGTCGGCGCGGGCGAGAGCATCGGCATCGGTGGCCGAAATCGGCGCGCCGGCGCCGGCCCAGAGCCCGCGGCGCGCCCGAATCGCTTCGGTTTCGGCGCGCTCGAACAGTGTCCAGCAATCGCGCGGCACGAGCCGCGTCGCCGTCAGCCGCGCGCGGCCCTCGCGCAGCAACGGGATCTCGACAGGGCCACCCGGGCCGAAGGCCTGGGCCGGCACGCGGCCGTGGCGGTCGGTCGCGCCGAGCGCAACGAGGCGCAGCGGACCATCGGGGGCGACCAGGGCCTCGCCGGCGAGCGCGACGAGGCGAAAGCGCCGGCCGTCGGCCGCGGCCAGCACGAGAGGCCCATCCGCGCTGAGCCCCGTCACCTCGAAGCCGGTACCGGAAACGCAGGCGGCGGCCGGAAGGGCCGCCGCCAGGCACATCGTCAGGGCAAGCGCGGCGCGCCGGCCGGCCATCGGCCCTCAGGCGCCCTTGCGGTTCTGCCGGTTGGCGATGAGATCGTCGACGACCGCCGGATCGGCCAGCGTCGAGGTGTCGCCGAGCGCGCCGAACTCGTCCTCTGCGATCTTGCGCAGGATGCGGCGCATGATCTTGCCGGAGCGGGTCTTCGGCAGGCCGGGCGCGAACTGAATGAGGTCGGGCGAGGCGATCGGGCCGATCTCCTTGCGCACCCAGGCGACCAGCTCCTTGCGCAGGTCCTCGCTCGGCGCCTCCCCGGTCATCAGCGTGACATAGGCATAGATGCCCTGCCCCTTGATGTCGTGGGGATAGCCGACAACCGCGGCTTCCGAGACCTTGGCATGCGCCACAAGGGCGCTTTCGACCTCCGCCGTGCCCATGCGGTGGCCGGACACGTTGATCACGTCATCGACGCGGCCGGTGATCCAGTAATAGCCGTCGGCATCGCGCCGGCAGCCGTCCCCGGTGAAATATTTGTTCTTGTAGGTCGAGAAATAGGTCTGCACGAAGCGCTCGTGGTCGCCGAACACCGTGCGCATCTGGCCGGGCCAGGACGTGGCGATGACGAGATTGCCCTCGGTCGCGCCCTCCAGCACCTTGCCGTCGGCATCGACCACTTCCGGCCTGACGCCGAAGAAGGGCCGCGTCGCCGAGCCGGGCTTCAGCTTGGTCGCGCCCGGCAGCGGCGTGATCAGGATGCCGCCGGTCTCGGTCTGCCACCAGGTGTCGACGATCGGGCAGCGGCCCTCGCCGACCACCCGGTGATACCATTCCCAGGCCTCCGGGTTGATCGGCTCGCCGACCGAACCGAGCAGGCGCAGCGAGGCGCGCGAGGTGCTCTTCACCGGCGCCTCGCCGGCGCCCATGAGCGAGCGGATGGCGGTCGGCGCGGTGTAGAAGGTGTTGACCTTGTGCTTGTCGACCACCTCCCAGAACCGCGAGATCGAGGGATAGGTCGGGATGCCTTCGAACATCAGCGTGGTGGCGCCGTTGGCGAGCGGCCCGTAGAGGATGTAGCTGTGGCCGGTGACCCAGCCGACATCGGCGGTGCACCAGTAGATGTCGCCGTCCTTGTAGTCGAAGACATATTGGTGGGTCATCGACGCGAAGACGAGATAGCCGGCCGTCGTGTGCAGCACGCCCTTCGGCTTGCCGGTCGAGCCCGACGTATAGAGGATGAACAGCGGATCCTCCGCATTCATCGGCTCGGCCGGGCATTCGGCGGGCGCCTTGGCGGCGAGATCGTCGAAATAATGGTCGCGTCCGGCGGTCATCGCCACACCACCGCCGGTGCGCTTGACCACGATGACGCTTTTGACGATTCCGGCCGCCTTGTCGCAGGCGGCATCGACATTGACCTTCAGCGGCACCTTGCGGCCGCCGCGCAGGCCCTCGTCGGCGGTCACCACCACGGCCGTTCCGGCATCCTCGATGCGGCCGGCCAGGCTGTCGGGCGAGAAGCCGCCGAACACCACCGAATGGACGGCGCCGATGCGCGCGCAGGCGAGCATGGCGTAGGCCGCTTCCGGGATCATCGGCAGGTAGACGGTGACCCGGTCGCCCTTCTTCACGCCCTGGGCCTTCAGCACGTTGGCCCATTTCATCACATGGGCATGCAGCTCCCGGTAGGTGATGCGGGCATCGTCCTTCGGATCGTCGCCTTCCCAGATGATCGCCACCTGGTCGCCGCGGCTTGCAAGGTGCCTGTCGACGCAATTGTGCGAGACGTTGGTCGTGCCGTCCTCGAACCACTTGATCGAGACGTTGTCGGGCGCGAACGAGGTGTTCTGCACCTTGGTATAGGGCTTGAACCAGTCGATCCGCTTGCCGTGCTCGCCCCAGAATGCGTCCGGATCGCGGATCGAGGCCTCGTACATCGCCTGATATTTGGCGTCGTCGATATAGGCCCGCTCAGCCCATTCCGGGCTCACCGGATAGACCTTTTCCGTCGACATCGCGCAACTCCTCACATCGTCATGGCAGCCGGCGGCCCCGTGTCCTTCGCGGTGGCGACGGGCTGCGAGTGTTTCCTCGAGCGGGCGGTCATCGTCTCCGGACCGCCTCTGCATTCATCCCGGACCATACGTCGCCGTCACCCGCCGGCTCAAGTCACCGGGCTTCAAACTTTGGTCGTTCGCCTTTCGGCTTAAGCGCCGCCGGCAGGCGGAAGCGCCGCGGGGCGGCCCTGCCGGCGAGATATGCCGGCGTTTCAGACCCGCCCTGCGGCCGCTGCCGGCCTCGCCTCCGCCGCTCGAACGCGCTAGCCGAGATCGATCGGCGCCGGCTAGTCTCCTCCGCACAACGACAAGACGTTTTCGGGAAACGGCCAAGAGGGAGCACCGATCATGACATCTTATGCCGCTTTGGACGGAATTCTGGGCGCAGCCGCCGAGCGCGGCGACGTGCCCGGCGTGGTCGCCGTCGTCGGCGGGCCGGACGGCCTGCGCTACGAGGGGGCCTTCGGCCGGCGCGACCTGACCAAACCGCAGGCGATGACGCCAGATACGGTCGCCTGGATCGCCTCGATGACCAAGGCCGTGACCGGCGCGGCCGCCATGCAGCTCGTCGAGCAGGGACGGATCGACCTCGACGCGCCCGCCGCCCGCCACGTCGCCGAGATCGGCAAGGCCCAGGTGCTCGACGGCTTCGATGCCGCGGGCCAGCCGAAGTTCCGGCCGCCGAAGCGGCCCATCACGCTGCGCGACCTGCTCACCCATACCGCCGGCTACAGCTATGAAATGTGGAACCCGGACATCCTGCGCTACCAGGAGGCAACGGGGACGCCGAGCGTCACCGGCTGCCAGAACATCGCGCTGACGACGCCGCTCGTCGCCGATCCCGGCGAGGTCTTCGAATATGGCATTTCCATCGACTGGGCCGGCAAGATGGTGGAAGCCGTGTCCGGCCAGCATCTCGAGGACTATTTCGCCGGCAATATTTTTGGCCCCCTCGGGATGAACGACACCATGTTCCGCATGGGTCCCGGCCAGCGCGAGCGCTTGGCGCCGATCCATGCCCGCACGCCGGAGGGGCTCGCGCCGATCGACCTGACGATTCCCCAGGAACCGGAATTTTTCATGGGTGGCGGCGGGCTCTATTCGACCGCAAGCGACTACCTCGCCTTCACCCGCATGATCCTCAACGGCGGCACGGGCAACGGCAACCGCGTGCTGAAGGCCGAGACGGTGGCCGAGATGGCCCGCGACCAGATCCCGCAGATCAGCATCGGCACGATGAAATCGGCGGTGCCCTTCGCCACCAACGACGCCAATTTCTTCCCCGATGTGAGCCAGGGCTGGGGCCTGAGCTTCCTGATCAACCGGGAACGGTCGCCCGAGGGCCGGCCGGCCGGCTCGCTCGCCTGGGCGGGCCTTGCCAACAGCTACTACTGGATCGATCGCCACTCGGGCGTGACGGGTATTTTCGTGACCCAGATCCTGCCGTTCTTCGACATCGAGGCGATCAAGCTGTTCCGCGCCTTCGAAACCGCCGTCTACAAGGCCGGCTGAAGCGCTGACGAAACCCCGACGAGAGGGGGAGGCCGCGGCGGATTGACCTCGCCGCGGCCGGCGACCATCGTTCGCCCGGCCCGCGTGGCGGTGCCGGATGTCTGCAGGAGGTTTCGTTGAGCATGTCGGCCGGCCTTGATCGGATCCTCGCAGCCGCCGTGGAACGCGGCGACCTGCCCGGCGTGGTCGCGACCGTCGCGACGCGCGATGGTCCGCTCTATGAAGGCGCCTTCGGACGGCGCAGCATCGGCAAGCCGGAACCGATGACGTCGGATACCGTCTTCTGGATCGCCTCGATGACCAAGGCAGTGACGACGGTTGCGGTCATGCAACTCGTCGAAGCGGGCCGGATCGACCTCGATGCGCCGGCGAGCCGCTATCTCGGCGCGCTCGGCGAGGCCAGGGTGCTCGAAAGGTTCGACGAGGCGGGGCAGCCGAGGCTCAGGCCGCCGAAGACCGCCATCACGACCCGCCACCTGCTCACCCACACGTCGGGCTTCGGCTACGACTTCGCCTCCAGCGCCATCCGCCAGTTCATGAAGGCGACCGGAACGCCCTCCTCCGCCTCGGCAAAGAACGCCTCGCTCGCCATTCCCCTGCTCGCCGATCCCGGCGAGCGCTTCAATTACGGCATCAGCACCGACTGGGCCGGCAAGATCGTCGAGGCGGTCAGCGGCGAGGATCTCGAGACCTATTTCCGCCGCCACATCTTCGATCCGCTCGGCATGGCCGACACGCGCTTCGTGCTCGGCCCCGCGCAGCAGGCCCGGCGCGCCACCGTCCACGCCATTCGCGAGGACGCCTCGTTCGTCGCGACCGACATGGTGGTCGAGCAGCAGCCGGAATTCTTCAGCGGCGGCGGCGGGCTCTATTCGACCGCGCCGGACTATCGCACCTTCCTGACCATGCTCCTCGAGGAGGGCCGCGGCCGAGACGCGCGCGTCCTGAAGGCGGAGACGGTCGCGACCATGGCCGTCGACCAGATCCCGCACATGACCATGCCGGAGATGAAGCTGAATTCGCCGACGGGCCTGCGCGACACCAACTTCTTCCCGGGCATGAGCCAGGGCTGGAGCCTCGGCTTCCTGGTCAACCGCGAGACCTCGCCCGAGGGCCGGCCCGCCGGCTCGCTCGCCTGGGGCGGCTTTGCCAATACGCTCTACTGGGTCGACTTGAAGAACGGCCTCGCCGGCCTGTTCATGACGCAGATCGTGCCCTATTTCGACCCGCGCGCGATTGCGGCCTTCAAGGCTTTCGAGGCGGCGGTCTATCGCGGCCTGTAGACCACAGGCCGCGAACGGCCGGGCTCAGCCCCGGCCGCCGGCCTTTTTCGGATCGATGCCGCCCATCGCGCAGACGAGGTCCCATTCGGCATCGGTCACCGGCTGCACGGAGAGCCGCGAATATTTCATCAGGGCCATGTCGGCGAGCCGCGGCTCGCCCTTGATCGTGGCGAGCGGCACCGGCGTCTTCAGCGGCATCACCGCCTTGATGTCGACCACCACCCAGGGTTCGCCCGGAGCGGCGGTCGGGTCGGGATAGGCCTCGCGGATCACCTCGACAATGCCGACGATCTCCTTGCCCTCGTTCGAGTGGTAGAAGAAGCCGCGGTCGCCGCGCTTCATCGCGATGAGGTTGAGCTTGGCGGCATGGTTGCGCACGCCGTCCCAGAACGTGCCCTTGGCACCGGCGGCAACCTGGGCATCCCAGGACCATTTGAACGGCTCGGATTTGTACAGCCAATGCGCCACGTCAGCCCTCACCCTGGCTTTTCTGTCCCGCCACCGGGATCAATTTGCGGAATGCGTCGAGCTCGGTAACGAAGCGGTCGAACTCGGCCAGCGTCATGGTGGTGCGGCCGTCGGACAGTTCGATCACCACGATCGGCTCGCCATTGCCGCGCCGCTTCATCAGCTTGGCGACGGGAAAGACGACCGAATGGGTCAGGTCGAAGGGATGGGTTTCGGCGACGAGATCCGCGCCCATCGCCTTCTGGGCCGCCTCAACGCCTCGTGCGAGCCGCTCGAAGAAGTTCGTCATGCCTCACTCCGCCTTCTGGGGCCTGGCCATCAGCTGGGCGATCGCCTGGTCAACGTCGATCAGGCCGCCCAGCACTGCGTCGATGGCCTCGGCGATCGGCATGTCGATGCCGCGCGTCCGGGCCGTCTCGACCAATATTTCGGCTGTCAGCGCGCCTTCGGCAAGCGCTCCACGGCCGCTGAGGAGATCCAGGCCCTTGCCTTCGCCGAGCGCGAAGCCAAGCGCGAAATTGCGCGATTGCGGCCCTGAACAGGTCAGGATCAGGTCGCCGAGGCCCGACAGGCCCATCAGCGTCTCCGGCCGGGCACCGAAGGCGCGGCCGAACCGGCTGAGCTCGGCAAAGCCGCGCGCGGTGATCGCGGCGGCGGCGCTCGCGCCGAGCCGGCGGCCGCCGACGATGCCGGCCGCGATCGCCAGCACGTTCTTGGCGGCGCCGCCGATCTCGACGCCGCGGACATCGGTCGAATGATAAAGCCGGAAGGTCGGCGACCCCATAGTCTCGGCGATCCGCCGGGCCAGCGCCTCGTCGGCGGCCGCCACCGTCACCGCCGTCGGCAGGCCCTTCTCGACATCGGACGCGAAGCTCGGGCCCGACAGGATCGCCGGCACGGCGGCGGGCGCGGCTTCCGCCACCACCTCGGTCATGAACCGGCCGGTGCCGCGCTCGATGCCCTTGGCGCAGACCACCACCGGCGTGCCCGGCCGGATCAGCGGCTGCAGCGCCGCGGCGACCTGCCGCAGGGCCTGCGCCGGCACCACGGCCAGCACCATGTCGGCCGCGGCAGCCTCGGCGAGCGAGGCGGTGGCGCGGACCCGGTCGACGATGCGCGCGCCCGGCAGACGCGTCTCATTGGTGCGCTGGTCGTTGATCTCGGCGGCGACAGCGGGCTCGCGCGCCCAGATCATGGTCGGCCGGCCGGCGCGCGCCGCGGCATTGGCGAGTGCCGTGCCCCAGGCACCCGCTCCCAGGACGGCAACCCGCATCGCGGCGCTCGCCATTGTCGCGTCCATCGTCATGCCTTGGCCCCCAGGCGGCCGGAACCGATGGTTGCAGCCTCGGCATCGAGCGGCCAGCGCGCACGCGGTGCAATGTCGAGCGGATCGGTCAAGCCTCGGGCGAGACGCTCGGCACCGGCCCAGGCGATCATCGCCCCATTGTCGGTGCACAGTTTCGGTGGCGGCACGACGAGGGGCAGGCCGGCCGCGGCTGCCTTCTCGCCGAGCACCCGCTTCAGCGTCTGGTTGGCGCCGACGCCGCCGGCGACGACCAGGGCGGTAGGCTCGCCGAACCGCTCTCGGAACAGCCGGATCGCGACCTTGGCGCGATCCGCCACCATGTCCGCGACGGCCATCTGGAACGAAGCCGCGATGTCCGCAATGTCCTGGTCGCCGAGGCCGCCGGCCGCCGCCTCGATCCGCTCGACCTCCAGGCGCACGGCGGTCTTCAGACCCGAAAGCGAGAAATCGGCGGTCGGCCGGCCGAGCAGCGGCCGTGGAAAGGCAAAGCGCCCGGCATTGCCGGCGCTGGCGCGCCGTTCCACCTCCGGCCCGCCGGGATAGGGCAGGTCGAGAAGCTTGGCGACCTTGTCGAAGGCTTCGCCGATGGCGTCGTCGATCGTGGTGCCGAGCTTCGAATAGGCGCCGATGCCCGTCACCGCCAGAAGCTGGGTATGGCCGCCGGAGGCCAGCAGCAGGAGATAGGGAAAGGCGATCCCGTCGGTCAGCCGCACGGTCAGGGCGTGGGCTTCGAGGTGATTGACCGCGATCAGCGGCTTGCCGGCGACGAGCGCGATCGCCTTCGCCGCGGTCAGCCCGACCAGCACGCCG
The DNA here is from genome assembly GCA_000751295.2 of bacterium YEK0313. NCBI lineage: Bacteria > bacterium YEK0313. The sequence goes on along the minus strand of CCMO02000003.1, from coordinate 185,442 downwards.
CCGACGAGGCCGGGCCCGGCGGCGGCGGCCACCGCATCGAGATCGTCGATCCCGGTGCCGGCCTGGCGCAGCGCCTCGGCCACCACGCGGTCGACGATATCCACATGGGCGCGCGCCGCGATCTCCGGCACGACGCCGCCGAAGGGCGCATGATCCTCGACCTGCGAGCGCACGACATTGGACAGAATCTCGCCGGTTCCGGCGGCATCGACGCGCACGACGGCGGCCGCCGTCTCGTCGCAGGTCGTTTCGATGCCGAGAACAAGCATTTGGTTCGTTTTCGCTTTGCGGCTACGGGATGTCCGCGGACGGGACGGATCGTTATGATCCGTCCCGTCCGCTCTCCGCCTAACATCGGACCTTGATATGGTGCAATCGCCCTTCCTCCGCATCGGCACGCGCGGCTCCGCCCTGGCGCTGGCCCAGGCCCATCAGGTGCGCGCGCTCCTCGCCGCCGCCCACGCCGTCGGCGAGGAGGAGATCGACATCGAGATCATCCGCACCAGCGGCGACATGATCCAGGACCGGCCGCTGTCGGAAGCCGGCGGCAAGGGGCTGTTCACCAAGGAGATCGAGGAGGCCCTGCTCGGCGGCGCCATCGATCTGGCCGTCCACTCCTCCAAGGACATGCCGACGGTCCTGCCCGCCGGGCTCGGGCTGACCGCGTTCCTGGCGCGCGAGGACGTGCGCGACGCCTTCATCGGCCATGCGGTGGCCTGCCTCGCCGACCTGCCCGGGGCGGCAGTCGTGGGTTCGGCATCGCTCCGGCGCCAGGCGCAGATCCGGCGCGAGCGGCCGGACCTCGAAACCGTGCTGTTCCGCGGCAATGTGCCGACCCGGCTCGACAAGGTGCGGCGGGGCGAGGTGGCCGGCACGCTGCTCGCGATGGCCGGCCTGAAGCGCCTGGGCCTGGCCGACCGGGCGACCGAGATCATCGCCGCCGACCGGTTCCTCCCGGCGGTCGGCCAGGGCGCCATCGGCATCGAGACGCGGCTCGACGACACGCGGACGCGCGACCTCATCGCCCCGCTCAACGATCAGGACACCGAAACGGCGCTGCGTGTCGAACGCGCCTTTCTGAAGGTGCTCGACGGCTCCTGCCGCACGCCGATCGCCGGGCTTGCCCGGATCGAGGCCGGCCGGATCCTGTTCGACGGCGAGATCCTGCGGCCCGACGGCAGCGAGAGCTTTCGCGTCGTCCGCACCGGCGGCCTCGCCGAGGCGGAAAGCCTCGGCCACGACGCGGGCATCGAATTGAAGGCGCGCGCGCCGGCCGATGTCCTGGTGCACGTTTGATGCGCCTCATTCTCGTCAGGCCGGAGCCGGAGGCCGGGCGGAGCGCTGCCCGGCTGGCGCGCCTCGGCCACGAGGTCGTCAATGCGCCTCTGCTCGTGACCGAGCCGATCGCCCAGGGCCAGGCGGCGGGCAGCGCGCGCGACGATGTCGCGGCGCTCGTCGTCACCAGCCCGCGCAGCGCCGGGCTGATCGACGATGGGACCAGGGCGGCGTTCCGCCATCTGCCGGTCTTCGCGGTCGGCGACCGAACCGCTGCGGCCATGCTGGAGACCGGTTTTGCCGATGTCCGCTCCGCCGCCGGCGACATCCTCGCCCTGGGGCGACTGATCGCCGCGGCCGGGCTGCCCACGGGCGCCCGGCTGCTCAGCCTCGGCGGCGAGGAGCGCGCCGGGGATCTCGCTGCGCTCGTCGCGCCGGCCGGACTGACGGTCGAGCGGCGGATTCTCTATCGCATGGTGCAGGTCGGCAGCCTGCCGCCGTCGCTCGGCGCGGCGCTTCGCGCGCCGGGCCCTGCCGCCGTCCTGCACTATTCGCCCCGCTCGGCCGAAACCTTTGTCGCGCGGGTCGGCGAGGCCGGTCTTGCAACGGCGGCGGCGCGGCTCGACCATCTCTGTCTTTCTCCAGCCGTCGCCGCGCCGCTGGCGCGAGCGGGTTTCGGCCGGCTGCGCATCGCCGCGACGCCCGATGAGGCCGCGCTGCTCGCATTGATCGAGGGTTGACCGGGCCTCCCGGGCGCAATCGGTATCGGCAGACGCATCACGAAAATCGAAGAAATATACATGATATCAATAGATTAATCGTTAATCCGAAGCGCCCGGACATCCGTCGCGGGCCGGGGCGGAACCTCACCCGACGGCATCGGCGGCTCGCGGAACCGGGGGTCTATCCCTTGTGATAAATGCGGGCTAGACCTTGGCCGAGTGCTGCAACGGAGACGCGACGTATGGCCCATGACGAGCGCCCCGACGACGCCAAGGCGAAACGCCGCGCCAAGTCGCCCGTCATCACGCTCGAGGCGACGGACATGACGCCGGCCGAGGCGACGAAAGCCGAGACCGCCGCCGGCCTGTCCGAACCAGGCGTCGAGCCGGCCGCAAAAACCGAGTCGCAAGCTTCCTCGGACGCGCAGGCCGAGGTCGCGGCGGCGACGCCCGAGCCGGCCGCTGCCGCCAGCGAGGCCGACACTGCCGGTCCGGCCGATCACTCCGAACCGGGCAGGCCGTCTGCCGAAACCGCGACGCCCCCTGCGCCTCCCCTGCACACGGAGCCGACTGCGGCGCCGCAGCCCGGCTTCGGCCGCCTGGCCGCCGCCGGACTGATCGGTGCGCTGATATCCGGCGGGCTCGGTTATGGCGCCGCGGTGAGCGGCCTCCTGCCCGCTGCGAGCAGGACGGAGGTCGCGGCGCTCGAACAACGGATCGTCGATCTCGACCGGGCTCTGCGCGAGGCCAATGCGCGAACGCCGCCGGCGCCCGATCTGTCCGCGCTGACCCGCCAGATCGCCGCCTGGGATGCCGCGCGGGCCGCCCTGGACACGCGGCTCGCCGCCCTGGAACGTCGTCCGGCGGAGCCGGCCGGGTCACAGACGGCCACCACCGAGCCCGTCGATCTCAGTCCGCTCACACGCGAGATCGACGCGCTGAAGGCGGCCGTCGCCGCGCTCGGCGAACAGCAGGCGCGCACCGCCAGCCTGCCGCCGGCGGGCATTGCGGGGCCGGACCTCGCCGCGGTCGAGAACCGGGTCGGCAGCGAGCTTGGCACCCAGGCGCAGCGGATCGACGGCATCCAGGCCCGCGTCCAGAACCTCGGCGCGGATGTCGCCGCGGCCACCGAGGCGGCGCGCGGCCTGGCCACCCGCCTTGCCGCGCTCGACAGCGCCCGGGCCGAGGCGGCGGGAACCGGCCAGAAGGCCGCGGTGCTCGTCGGCATCGAGGTGCTCCGGTCCGCCGTCGATCGCGGCCGGCCCTACGCCGCCGAGCTCAGGGCGCTGAAGGCGCTCGGCGCCGATGCGGCCGCGTTGCAGCCGCTGGAGGCTGCGTCCGAACGCGGCGTGCCCTCGGCCTCGGCGCTGGCGCGCCAGTTCTCCGGCCTCGGTTCGGCCATGACCCGCGCCGTGCCGCGGCCGTCCGACGGCAGCCTGCTCGACCGCCTCGCCGCCAACGCCCAGGCCCTGATCCGGATCCGGCCGGTGGGCGAAGCGGCCGGGGACGATACATCGGTGGTGATCGCCCGGATCGAGGCCAAGCTCGGCCGCGGCGACCTTGCCGGTGCGCTCGCCGAATTCGGCAAGCTGCCCGAGCCGGTGAAGGCGGTCGCCAAGGACTGGGAAGCACAGGCCCGTGCGCGTCTCGCCGCCGATACGGCGCTGAAACGAATGGCCGACGAGGCCATGGGCGCGCTCGCCGCGCGCTGAGGAGAAGGTCATGGTCCGCGTCATTCTTTTCCTCGCCCTGATCGCCGCACTCGCCACCGGCGCGGCCTGGATCGCCGATCAGCCGGGCACCGTGACGATCGTCTGGCTCGGCCGGCAGATCGAATTCGAGGTGCTCACCGGGCTGGTTGCGGTGCTTGCGCTCGCCATCGTCACCATGGTGCTCATCGCCTTCGTCCGCTGGCTGATCGCGAGCCCGCGCATTGCCGCGCGCGTCATGCGCCGGCGCAAGATCGAGCGGGGCCAGGAGGCGATCTCGCGCGGCATCGTCGCGATCGGCGCAGGCGACCGGCGCGCCGCCGAAAAACATGCCGCCGACGCCGAACGGCTGGTGCCCAAGGCCGCGCTCACCCTGCTCCTGAAGGCGCAGGCGGCGCAGCTCGCCGGCGACCGGCACGGCGCCGAGGAGGCGTTCCGCGCCATGGTGGACCGATCGGACACCCGTCTGCTCGGCCTGCGCGGCCTCTATGTCGAGGCGCAGCGGCGGACCGACCCGGTCGCTGCGCGCGCCATTGCCGAGGAAGCGGTGAAGGCCTCGCCTTCCGCCACCTGGGCATCGCAGGCGGTGTTGGAGCATCAGGGCGGCACCGGCGACTGGGACGGCGCGCTGACCAGCATCGAGCGTCAATACGCCGCGCGCGTCATCGACAAGGACACCGCCAAGCGCCTGCGCGCCGTGCTGCTGACCGCCAAGGCGCTGGCCGCCGAGGACAGCGATCCGGCAACCGCCAAAACGCTGGCGCTGGAGGCCGTCGGCCTCGCCCCGGATCTCGTACCGGCCGCCGCGCTCGCCGCTCGCCTGGCCGCCACGGGCGGCGATATCCGCAAGGCCTCGCGCATCGTCGAGGCGGCCTGGAAGCTCTCGCCGCATCCGGATCTCGCCGAGGCTTACGCCCATGCCCGCCACGGCGATTCGCGCGGCGACCAGCTGCGCCGTGTCGAAACCCTGGCGCGTCTCACGCCCTCGCATCCGGAAGGCCTGCTCGCCATCGGCCGGGCCGCCATCGACGCGGGCGAGTTCGCCATCGCCCATCGGGCGCTCGACGAACTCGCCGCCAAAGCCCCGACGCAGCGCCTCTGCCTCCTGATGGCCGAGCTCGCCGCCAAGGAGAGCAACGACCATGGCCGTGCGCGCGAATGGATGACGCGCGCCCTGCGCGCCGCCCGAGACCCGGCCTGGACCGCCGACGGCCAGGCGAGCGACGTCTGGCTGCCGGCCTCGCCGGTTACCGGGCGGCTGGATGCCTTCCAGTGGAGGGTGCCGGTCGCCGAGCTCGGCGGACCGATGCTGCATGTCGACGACGTGCTCGCCGACATCGCCGAACCCGCCGTTCCGGCCGAGATCGTCACCATCGAGGCGGAGGCCGGTCCCGTTGCCGCGGCCGAGCCGGCTCCGGCTCGGCCGCGGCCTGCCGCGCCCGCTCCGACGCAGCCCGCCCCCCCGCCCGCCGAGACGGCGCCTGCAGCCGCGCCGATCGCGGTGACACCAGATCCCGCGCCGCCATCCGAGCCGCCCAGCCGGGGGCCCGACGCCGCCGAGGCGAAGCCCGGGGCTTCCCCCAATGGTGCGTCCGATCCCGGTGAGAAGCCGCGGCCGCCGCGCAGCGAAACGGTCTTCCCGATCGCCCGCGCGCCCGACGATCCCGGCCCGGAGGTTGCTGCCGAGCCACACAAGCGCATGTCGTTTTTCGGCAGTTGAGCGCCCTGCCGATCACAATCATCGCCAATGCCGCGGGGGCGACTTGCCCGGCCTTGCCCGGCTGTGAGATAGAGGGCGCGTCGGTCCCGTAGCTCAGCAGGATAGAGCAGCGGTTTCCTAAACCGGAGGTCAGGGGTTCGAATCCCTTCGGGACCGCCATCTCGCTTCTGTCCGACCCGGACACATGGGTAACAGATTGTACCTAAGACATGGGTGACACTCTTGGCCCGAACGGGTTGTCGAGTGGCTGCAGGGTTTTCTGTTCCAAATCGAAGTAGCCGAGATCGTAGCTCATGAAGCTGACGAGCCAAATGCCCTCGTCGACTTCCTTGATGCCGACGCGCTGACCGGCGAGCACGGTCGAGACGTTGATCTTCTTTCGGTGCAGGCACAGGCGGCCGCAGGCGGTGATCATCACGTCGCGGTCATGCAGGGGATAGCTGAGCTCCGGCAGGCCCGTGTAGGGCCTGCATGATGGCGTATAGACCTCGGCCGGACACTTCATGTCGAGCCCCTCGTGAGGACGCTCGGTGTTGAACTCCTTCTGGAAGGCATCGAACCGGCCCTGCTGCTGCAGGCTGTTCTGGCCGGCCGGACGGGTCGCTTCCTTCTTCAGCGTGAGATGCATGCGCTCGTGCCGCCCATTCTGCTGCGGCTGGCCGGGCTGGATGCGTTCGATGGCAATGCCGAGCCTGAGCCACCAGACCGAGAGCCTGGACAGATTGAACAGGCCGTTCGGGCTGGCAAAGGGCACGCCATTGTCGGAGCGAATGGCCTCCGGCAGGCCCCGCTCGCGGAACAACTGCTCGAAGGCCGTGATCGCCAGCTCTTCCCGCACCGAGTCCAATGCTTCGCACATGAGCAGGAAGCGCGAGGCGTGGTCGGTCACGGTGAGCGGGTAGCAGTACTGTCCGTTGCCGAGCTTGAACTCCCCCTTGAAGTCGGCGCACCACAGCGCATTGGCGACCGCCCCTTGCGACAGCGCCGTGCCATGGGCCCGATGGCGCGGGCGCCCCGGCGGCTTCACCAGGCCGTGGCGATGCAGGACCGCATGGATGGTGCTACGAGCCGGCACCCGTACGTCGCCGGCCAACCGCCGCACGATCAGTTCGCGCAGCTTGCGCGCGCCCCAGTGCGGCTTGTCCCGCTTGAGCGTCACGATCAGGCTCTCGATCTGGCCGGGCAACTGGTTGGCATAACGCACCGGCCGGCGCGAGCGATCGCTCAGGGCCTCCTGTCCGTGCTCCTTGTAGCGGCTGAAGATCTTGTAGCCGGTCTTGCGTGAGATGCCGAAGGCCCGACAGGCCTCCGTCATCGCCTCTCCATCCAGCAGGCGGGCAACGAAGCGAAGACGCTCGTCCATGACCGAACACTCCTTCCATGGCATCCCACCCTCCGCTTCCAGAACAAAAGCGGAAACTGTAACCCATGTGTCCGGTACGATCTGTCACCTGTGTCTCAGGCCGCTCACTGTCCAGCCCGGGCACGCCTGCGCGCGGGGAAGCTTCCCGCGTGGGCCCTTCCAAGCCGCAGCGTCCTTGCCGCGCCCTGCGAGCGATGCTCCAGGCGCGCTTGGCCCCGTCCGCGCCGTCAGCCGTCCGCTGGCTCACCTGCATACTGCGCCCGGACGGCGCGCAGCAGCTCTTCCGAGAGCGCCGGATCGTTCGAGGCGCGCGCGAGCACGACCGCGCCGACCATGGCTGAAAGGGTCCGGAGCGCCAGCGCGCGGCTTTCGGCCGGCGAGCCCTCGGCGGGCGCCAGCAGGTCGGCATAGATGCGGATCGCCCGCGCGAAGATGGTGCGGATGTTGTCGGGCTGCCGGGCCGCCTCGCCGGCGAGCGCCGGGAGCAGGCAGCCTTGGGCGACGCTGTCCCGGTGCTTGTCCGAGAGATAGGCGCGGATGAAGGCGGTACGGCGATCGGCCACCCCGTCCAGATAGGTCTCCCAGAAGCCCAAGGTCTGGCCGAGCGCCGCCGCGCAAGCCTCCTCGACGAGCTGCGCCTTGGACTCGAACTGCTTGTAGAAACCGCCATGGGTCAGGCCGGCCTGGCTCATCAGGTCGGCGATACCGACCCCGTCGACGCCCTTTTCGCGAAACAGCGCGCTCGACACTGACACCACCTTCTCCCGGTTCTCGCGGGCCTGCTCCCGGCTCACACGCATCGCGATCTCCCGCTCGAAAAAGATGTTGACCAACATCTATCAACGATTAGGATTATGATCAACATCTATCAGAGCGCCGATGCGCGCCAAACGCCGGGAGATCGTCGCATGCCCCTTTGGAAGATCTATCATCCGGTCGGCGCCTATACGCCCGGCGACAAGCAGGCAATCGCCCAGGCGCTGTCCGATCTCTATGGCCGGATGATGCCGCGTTTCTATGTCGGCGTGATCTTCCAGGCGGTCGGCGCCGACAATTTCTACATTGGCGGCGAACCGCATGCGCGGTTCGTCCGCATCTGGGTCGACCACATCGCGCGGACCTTCGCGTCAGACGCGGCGAAGGCCGGCTTCTTCAAGAAGATCAATGGGATCCTGGCGCCCTGGATCACCGATCGCGGCTACGACTGGGAGATCCATGTCGACGAGACGCCGTTCGATCTCTGGACGATTCAGGGCCACTTCCCGCCTCGGGAAGGCACGGAGGACGAGAAGCGCTGGATGGCGGAGAACCGCGCGTCGCCACGCACCCACGCATAACGCCGCCGCCGGTGCGGCGAAACGAGCGCTCGCCGGCGGCGCATGGATCGTCCGTGCTGGCGCCGCCACGCTCAGCCGCGCGTGCCGAAAACGGCGCTGCCGACGCGGACATGGGTGGCGCCCATGGCGATCGCCTGCTGGTAGTCGGCGCTCATGCCCATCGAGACGATGGCAAGGCCGTTGCGGCGCGCGATGGTGGTGAGCAGCGCGAAATGCGGCGCCGGCGGCTCGTCGGCCGGCGGAATGGCCATCAGTCCGCTGACGGTGAGGCCGTGCTGGTCGCGGCACTCGGCCAGGAAGGCATCGACCTGGTCCGGCAGGACCCCACCCTTCTGCGGCTCCGCGCCGGTATTGACCTGCACGAGCAGGGTCGGCCGGCGCTGCTGGCGCGCCATTTCCTTGGCCAGCTCCTTGGCGAGCGAGGTGCGGTCGAGGCTTTCGATGACGTCGAACAGCTGCACGGCATCGCGCGCCTTGTTCGACTGGAGCGGCCCAATCATGTGCAGCTCGACGCCGGGGTGGCGCTCGCGCAGCGCGGGCCACTTCTCCTTCGCCTCCTGCACGTAGTTCTCGCCGAAGACCCGCTGTCCGGCGATGAGCGCCGGCTCGATGGCCTCGGCCGGGAAGGTCTTGGAAACGGCGACCAGGGTCACCGCATCGGCGGGTCGCGCCGCCGCGCGGGCGGCTTCGGCGATGGCGTGCTTCACTTCGGCGAGACGGACGGGGATATCGGACATGGAGGCACTCCGCAGGTTCGCCCTGCGCTAGCCTGTAAATGGTTGACCGGTCCAGGCCTTTCGTGTGTTGTCCGCGCTTCGCTCTTAGCCCCTCGTGCCGCTGCCGAACCGCTGATCATGTCGACTGAACGTTACAATGCCCGCACCGCCGAGCCGAAATGGCGCGCGACCTGGGACCAGAACAAGATCTTCGAGACGAAAAACACCGATCCGCGGCCGAAATATTACGTGCTCGAGATGTTTCCCTATCCATCGGGGCGCATCCATATGGGCCACGTGCGCAATTATACGATGGGCGACGTGGTGGCCCGCTACAAGCGCGCCAAGGGCTTCAACGTGCTGCATCCGATGGGCTGGGATGCGTTCGGCCTGCCGGCCGAGAACGCGGCCATGGCCTCGAAGGTCCATCCCAAGGAATGGACCTACAAGAACATCGAGACCATGAAGGCCCAGCTGAAGAATATGGGCCTGTCGCTCGACTGGTCGCGCGAGCTCGCGACCTGCGATCCGCTCTATTACGGCCATCAGCAGAAGCTTTTCACCGACTTCATGAAGGCAGGGCTCGTCGAGCGGCGCTCGGCGCGGGTCAACTGGGATCCGATCGACCAGACCGTGCTTGCCAACGAGCAGGTGATCGACGGGCGCGGCTGGCGCTCGGGCGCGCCCGTCGAGCAGCGCGATCTCACCCAGTGGTTCTTCAAGATCACGGCCTACAATCAGGAGCTCCTGGACGCGCTCGACACGCTCGACCGCTGGCCGGACAAGGTCCGGCTGATGCAGAAGAACTGGATCGGCCGCTCCGAAGGCCTGCTGGTGCGCTGGGCGCTGAAGGCCGGCACCACTCCGGCCGGCGAAACCGAGCTCGAAATCTATACGACCCGCCCGGACACGCTGTTCGGCGCGAGCTTCATGGCGATCGCGCCCGACCATCCCCTGGCGAAGTCGGCCGCCGCCGCCGATCCGAAGCTTGCCGCTTTCGCCGAGGAATGCCGTCGCATGGGCACCTCCGTGGCCACCCTCGAGACCGCCGAGAAGCTCGGCTACGACACCGGCATCAAGGCCCTGCATCCGCTGGATCCGAGCATCGAGATCCCGGTCTATGTCGCCAATTTCATCCTGATGGACTACGGCACGGGCGCCATTTTCGGCTGTCCGTCGGGCGACCAGCGCGACCTCGACTTTGCCCGCAAATACGGCCTGCCGGTGGTGACGGTCGTGCGTCCGGCCGATGCCGGCGATGATTTCGAGGTGGACGACACCTCCTTCGACGGCGAAGGCGTGATGATCAATTCGCGCTTTCTGAACGGGATGACCAGCGCCGCTGCCTTCCAGGAGGTCGCCGCGCGTCTCGAAAACGCGACGCTGGGCAACCGCCCGGTCGCCGTACGCAAGGTGAATTTCCGCCTGCGCGACTGGCTGATCTCGCGCCAGCGCTACTGGGGCTGCCCGATCCCGGTGATCCATTGCGACGATTGCGGCGCCGTGCCGGTGCCGCACGCCGACCTGCCCGTGCGCCTGCCGGAGGACGCCGACTTCTCGAAGCCCGGCAACCCGCTCGACCGGCATCCGACCTGGAAACACGTCGCCTGCCCGCAATGCGCGAAACCGGCGCGGCGCGAGACCGATACCATGGACACCTTCGTCGACAGCTCCTGGTATTTCATCCGCTTCTCGGATCCCTGGCGCACCGACACGCCGACCGATCCCGACGTCGTCAATGCCTGGCTGCCGGTGGACCAGTATATCGGCGGCATCGAGCACGCGATCCTGCACCTGCTCTACAGCCGGTTCTTCACGCGCGCCATGAAGCTGACCGGCCATTCCGGTTTCGAGGAACCGTTCCGCGGCCTGTTCACGCAGGGCATGGTGGTGCACGAGACCTATCGCGGCGCCGACGGCGCCTATGTGACGCCGGCCGAAGTGACCATTTCCGGCGAGGGCAGCGCCCGCCGGGCCGTGCTGACCGGCACCAACCAGCCGGTCGAGATCGGTCCGATCGAGAAGATGTCGAAGTCGAAAAAGAATGTCGTCGATCCCGACGACATCATCGACACCTACGGCGCCGACACCGCCCGCTGGTTCATGCTCTCGGATTCGCCGCCCGAACGCGACGTGATCTGGACCGAGGCCGGCGTCGAGGGCGCCAGCCGTTTCGTCCAGCGCGTCTGGCGCTTGGTCAACGACATCGCCGCGAGGACCGCCGCCGATGCCAAGGCCGCAACTTTCGGCGAGGTTGCGGCGGGCATCCGCCGGGCCGCCCACACGGCTCTGGCAGCGGTCGAAACCGACATCGAACGCCTCGCCTTCAACCGCTGCGTCGCGCATATCTACACATTGGCCAATGCGCTGACGCGCGCGCTCGAAGCCGTCAAGGGCGACGAACAGCCCACGGCCGATGTCGCGGCCGCGCTGCGCGAAGCCGCTCAAATCCTGGTTCAGCTCGTCGCGCCGATGATGCCGCATCTGGCCGAGGAATGCTGGGCCGTCCTCGGCAGCGGCGGCCTGGTTGCCGAAAAAGCCTGGCCCGTCGTCGATCGGGCGATCCTCGTTCAGGACACCGTCACATTGCCGGTGCAGGTCAATGGCAAGAAGCGCGCGGACTTGACGATCGCGCGCGACGCGTCCCAGAAAGACATCGAAGCTGCCGTGCTTGGGCTGGACCAGGTGACCAAAGCCCTGGAGGGCCGCCCGGTGAAGAAGGTCATCGTCGTGCCGCAGAGGATCGTGAATGTCGTCGGCTAACCCTTCCCGGCGCGCAGCCCTTCGCGCCCTCGCCGTGACCGCCGGCGCCGGAGCGCTCGCGGGCTGCTTCACGCCGCTCTACGGCGATCCCAGCGTGGTGCCGGGCGCCCACAACGCCCAGGCCCACCTGCGCGACCTCGAAATTCCCGAGATCGCCGGGCGCTCGGGCGTCATCCTGCGCAACGAGCTGATCTATCTGACGCAGGGCGGTGGCGGGCGGGCCCAGTCGCCGACCCACACATTGAGGGTTTCGCTCGGCGTCGACAGCGTGCCGCTCGTGCTGAACACCGCGGCCGGCCGGCCGTCGGCCCAGTCGGTGACGCTGATCGCCGACTATTCGATCACGCCGGTCGGCAGCCAGCAGGTGCTGATGCGCGGCCAGGCCTTCGCCAGCGCCTCCTTCGACCGGACGGCGCAGCGGCTCGCCTCCGACCGCGCCATGATCGAGGCGCAGGAACGGGCGGCCAAGTCGCTGGCGCAGACGCTCGTCACCCAGGTTGCCGGCTGGTACGTCACGCGCCCGCGCTGACGATGTCGACGATACGGCCGCCTCGCCGCCGGTGCCGCCTGCAATGTGGGTTGAGCCGATGACCGCACTTAAAGCAGGCGAAATCGACCGCTACCTGAAAAATCCGGACGCCGGGCGCACGATCGCGCTGATTTACGGCCCGGATTCGGGCCTTGTCTCCGAGCGCGCCCGAACCTTGGCCAAGACGGCGGTCGCCGATCTCGACGATCCCTTCGCCGTCGTTCGTCTCGACGGCGACGTACTGGCCTCCGATCCCGTCCGCCTTGCCGACGAGGCCAACACGGTGGGCCTGTTCGGCGGCAAGCGGCTGATCTGGGTCCGCGCCGGCGAAAGGCCGATCGCAGGGGCGGTCACGCCCCTGCTTGCCAATCCGCCGGCCGATGCCTTCGTGCTGATCGAGGCCGGTGACCTGAAAAAGAACGCGCCGCTCCGGGTCGAAGCCGAACGCTCGACCAAGGCCGCGGTCATTCCCTGCTATTCCGATGGCGAGGCCGATCTGAAACGCCTCATTGCCGAAGAAACCGCGGCGGCCGGCCTCACCATGGAGCCGCCGGCCGTTGCCGCTCTCGTCGCCTTCCTCGGTGGCGATCGGGCTGCCTCACGCGCGGAGATCCGCAAGGTCTGCCTCTATGCCCATGGCCGGGGCAAGATCACGCTCGCCGATATCGAGGCGGTTGCCGGCGACAGTCTCGAGCTTGGCATCGACGAGATTGTCGATGCCGCCGCCGGCGGCGATGCCGCAAGGCTTGATCGGCTGCTCGTCAAGGCCTCCGCATCCGGTATCGCCGTGCCGCAGATCATGGTGGTGGTCGGGCGTCACCTCTCCGCGCTGCACAAGGCGCGCCTCGCGATCGAGCGCGGCGCGACCATCAGCGCCGCCACGGATCGGTTCGAGCCGCCGGTGTTTTTCCGCCGCCGGCCGGCCGTGGAGCGCCAGCTCGGCCTCTGGACCGCCGCGCGCCTCGAACGGATGATGGCGCGCGTTGCAGAAGCGACCTTTGAGACGCGCATCAAGGCCAGCCTCGCCGAAGCCATCGTCAGCCGAACGCTGATGGCGATCGCCATGACCGCCCGCGCCGGCCGCGGCTGACACGTCCCAGTCGCGGCTTTTCGACCGGACGGGGCCGGCAAGGACCGTCAGCGCTGCAGGCGCCGGCAGATTTCGTCGAGCTGTTCCAGCGATTTGTAGCGAATCTTCAACTCGCCGCCCGAACCGCGGTGGTCGACCGTCACGGTCATGCCGAGCGCGTCGGTCAGCGCCTTTTCCAGCGCCTTCGTATCGGTATCCTTCTCGACCCGTTCGCGCTGGCGCGGCGGGCGGCCCGAGCGCTGTTCGGCCTGTTCCTGTGCCAGCGCTTCAACCTGCCGGACATTCAGGCCGCGCTCGATGATGTCGGTCGCCATGCGCTCGGGATCATCATGCGCGAGCAGCGCGCGGGCATGGCCGGCGGTGAGCTGGCCATCCCGCAGGTAGGACTGAACCCGGTCCGACAGCTTCAGAAGACGCAGCGTATTGGCGACATGGCTGCGGCTCTTGCCGATCACCTTGGCCATGTCGGCCTGGCTGTAGCCGAACTGCTCGATCAGCTCGTTGTAACCCATGGCCTCTTCCAGCGGGTTGAGGTCCGCCCGCTGGACATTCTCGATGATGGCGAGTTCCAGCGCTTCCCGGTCGCCGACCTCGACCAGGTGGATCGGCACCTCGTGCAGGCCGGCCTGCTGGGCGGCCCGCCAGCGGCGTTCGCCGGCGACGATCTCGTAGGCATCGACCGCCCCGGCCACGGTGCGCACGACGATCGGCTGAATGATGCCGCGCTCGCGGATCGAATCGGCGAGCTCCTGCAGGTCCTCGTCCTTGAACACCCGCCGTGGGTTGCGCGGATTGGCGCGGACGAATTCGATCGGCACGCGGCGCGTGGCGCGAACCCGGTCGATCGCGGCGGTTTCCTCGCCGACATCGCCGATCAGGGCGGCCAGGCCCCGGCCGAGACGCGATCTTACCGCCTCTTCCGCCATGGTTCACTCTCCTTCAACTCCGCTTCCGAACGAAGCGCCACGCCATTGGTTCGATGCGAGATCCGGCCGATCGCAATCAGGCCGCGCGCAGATGTTTTTCGCGCTGGATGATTTCCGAGGCGAGCCGGAGATAGGCCTGGCTGCCGACACATTTGAGATCGTAGAGCAGCACCGGCTTGCCGTAGCTCGGCGCCTCCGAAACCCGGACATTGCGCGGGATGATGGTCTGATAGACCTTGTCTCCCATGAACTGGCGGACATCGTCGACGACCTGCGTCGACAGGTTGTTGCGCGCATCATACATGGTCAGGACGATGCCGTGGATGGTCAGCCCCGGATTGAAGGTCGCCTTGACCTGCTCGACCGTCTTGATCAGCTGCGACAGCCCTTCGAGCGCGAAGAACTCGCACTGCAGCGGCACCAGGATGGCATTGGCCGCAGCCATCGCGTTGATGGTGAGCAGGTTGAGCGAGGGCGGGCAGTCGATCAGGACATAGGAATAGCCGTCCGCGAGACTCTGGATCGCCTGCCTCAGCCGGTAGGCCCGATCCTTCTGCGTCGAAATCTCGAGTTCGACCCCCGACAGGTCCATGGTCGAAGGCGCGATCGACAGCCGCGGCACGGAGGTGTCCTGCACCACTTCGGCAAGGCTCAGGTCGCCGACCAGCACATGGTAGGTCGACCGATGGCGGGCGCGCCGGTCGATGCCGAGGCCGGTCGAAGCATTGCCCTGGGGATCGAGATCGATGATCAGCACCCGCTCGCCGATGGCGGCGAGCGCCGTGCCCAGATTGATGGCGGTGGTCGTCTTGCCGACACCGCCCTTCTGGTTGGCGAGCGCCAGTACCCGAGGGCCGACCGGCGGAAGAGACGAGGGGAGCGTCGTCATGACGAACCGTCCGACGTTGAAAGGGTTCATGATGGGACTGGAGCCGCGCCGCGGAGCGTGACGATACGCGCCTGGGGATCCGTTGCGCTGGGCGTCAATACGGTGTCGAGTGTCCAATATTTAGCGGCTTCCGTCAATTCTCGCCCCACATCTTGTCCCTTGGGGAAGAGTCCGACTGCTCCACTTTTCAACAGATCCTGGCTCAACCGGACGAGATCGACGAGCGGGGCGAGCGCCCGGGCGCTGACAACGTCGACCGGTCCGCGCCAGCGCCCGACGACATCTTCGATTCGCGCGGCATGGACCGTCACGGGCACGCCCATGACACGGGCCGCCTCGCGCAGGAAAGCCGCCTTGCCCTGCTTGCTCTCGACACAATGGACCTGCGCACCCGGTCGCTCGGCCAGGACAGCAGCGACGATGAGCCCGGGAAGACCGCCCCCCGAGCCGAGATCGACCCAGATCTTGGCCTCGGGCACGAGGGTCACGAGCTGGAGGCAATCGGCGATGTGCCGGGTCCAGACCGATGCGAGGGTCGCGGGCGCCACCAGGTTCTTCGACGGATTCCAGCGCCTGAGCAGGCCGACATAGGTCACCAGCCGATCGCGCGTTTCACGTGAAACGACGACGCCGGCGAGAGCTGCCGCAGCTTCGGCCGCACTCTCATCTTCCCTATTGAGCACCGCTCGACCTCACGCCGCATCGAGGGCGCGGGCGCGGCGCGCCCACACCGCTATCAATGTCAGTGCCGCCGGCGTCATGCCATCCATGCGCCCCGCCTGGCCGAGGGTGCGCGGCCGCACGAGCCTGAGCTTGGCCTTGATCTCATTCGAAAGGCCGGGAATGGCGTCGACGTCCCATTCCTGCGGCAGAGCCACGTCTTCGTCGCGCCGATAGGCCTCCGCCTCGACCGCCTGCCGACCGAGATAGACGGCATAACGCGCGTCGGTTTCCACCTGCTCGGCCAGGCGCCGGTCGGCGGCGCCGAGCTCGGGCCAGACGCGCGCAAGATTCTCCCAGCCGATATCGGGACGAGACAGGAGATCGAAGCCCGACCGGCGAATGCCATCCCGGTTGAGCGCAATGCCGAACTTGGCCGCCTGGTTGGGCGTCAGGCTCAGTGCTTCGACCTGCGCACGCAGCGCCTGCAGGGCCTGAATCTTGGACCGGAACCGAATCGACCGCTCCGCCCCGACGCAACCTATCGCGATCCCGCGCTCGGTCAGGCGCTGGTCGGCATTATCGGCCCTCAGCGTCAGGCGATACTCGGCCCGCGAGGTGAACATGCGATAAGGCTCGCTCACGCCCCGCGTTGTCAGATCATCGATCATCACGCCGAGATAGGATTCCTCGCGACCGAAGATCTCGCCCTCACCACCGCCTGCGCGGCGCGCGGCATTGATGCCGGCCACAAGGCCCTGCCCGGCCGCCTCCTCGTAACCGGTCGTGCCATTGATCTGGCCGGCCAGGAACAGGCCACGCACGCGCCGGGTCTCAAGTGTCGCCTCGAGCTCGCGCGGATCGACATGATCATATTCGATGGCATAGCCGAAGCGTTTGATCCTGACGTCCGCGAGACCCGGAAGCGTCCGCAGGAACGCCTCCTGGACCTCCTCCGGCAGCGACGTCGACAGCCCATTCGGATAGACGGTCGGATCGTCGAGCCCCTCCGGCTCCAGAAAGATCTGATGCCCGTCACGGTCGCCGAAGCGCACCACCTTGTCTTCGATCGACGGACAATAGCGCGGTCCGACGCCCTCGATCCGGCCGGCATACATGGCCGACCGGCCGAGATTGTCGCGGATGATACGGTGGGTTTCGAGTGTCGTCCGGGTAATGCCGCAGGCGATCTGCGGATTGACGATGCGCTCCGTCAGGCTCGAAAACGGTTCCGGATCCGAATCGGCCTCCTGCCGCTCCAGGCTCTGCCAGTCGATCGTCGTTCCGTCCAGACGTGCTGGCGTACCGGTCTTCAGACGGCCCAGCACGAAGCCATGCGCCATCAGGCTCGCGGCAAGACCGAGGCTCGGCGCCTCGTCGGCACGTCCGGCCGGGATCTGCCGCTCGCCAATATGGATCATGCCGCGCAGAAAGGTGCCCGTCGTGATGACCAGAGCGCCGCAGGCGAGGCGTAAGCCATCGGCCAGCTGAAGCCCTGTCACCCGGCCGTTCTCGATGTCGATGGCCATCGCCTCGGCCTCGACGACGGCGAGACCAGCCTGGTCGCGGATGGCGGCCTGCATGGCGGCCGCATAGAGCTTGCGATCGGCCTGCGTCCTCGGGCCGCGGACCGCCGGGCCCTTGCGCCGGTTGAGCAGCCTGAACTGAATGCCGCCGGCATCGGCCACGCGGCCCATCAGGCCATCCAGCGCATCGACCTCGCGGACCAGGTGACCCTTGCCCAGTCCACCGATTGCCGGATTGCAGGACATGGCTCCGACGGTGTCGAAACGGTGGGTGACGAGAGCTGTCCGTGCGCCCATACGCGCGGCGGCAGCGGCCGCCTCGCAGCCAGCGTGGCCACCGCCGATCACCACGACATCGAAGTTCGTATGCGAATCCATCGTTCCGAAGACCACCTGTCAGCGAGCTTTCCTAGCGCCCGGCCCTCGTCAGGTCAAAAGGCAATTGCTGGCGGCCCGGAGCCGAATCGGCCCTGCGCGGCGCGAGACTGAGACCGTTCGAACGACCTCCAGAGCGACGAACGGCAGCTGCCTTAAACATTCCGGATGCGGGACGACGTGTCCTGTTTCACGTGAAACAGGTGCGAGTCAATTCATTTACCGATACAGAACGACGAAAAGACCACATCGAGCACGGCCTCGACATCGACCCGTCCCGTCGCTCGACCGAGAGCGTTCAAGCCCGTCCGCAGGTCCTCTGCCACCAGCTCCGCGGCGGAAGACCAATCGTCGATGGCGAGGCTTTCGGTGAGCGCCTCGTGCAGGGTCTGAAACACCTGACGATGCCTTTCCCGAACGAGAATGGCGGGCTCGCCGGCGAGGAGATCCTGCCCGAAGGCGCTGAGATCGGCCAGCAACTCGCGTATGCCGATGCCCTGAATGGCTGAAATATGATGGCGATAGAACGGATCACGAGGCATGTCGGAACCGAATCGATCAACCTGACTCCGGACGTGCCAGATCTTGACCTGCTGGCCGAGATCCCAGTCCGGATCCATCGCTTCCGTCGGGTTCGCCGTTTGCAGGAAGAGCACGAGATCGGACTCGCGCATGCGCGAATGGGCGCGTCTTACGCCCTCGGCTTCGATCGGATCGATCCCCTCGCGCAGGCCGGCCGTATCGGTCAGGATGAAGGCCATGCCGTCGAGATCGAGGTGAACTTCCAGCGCATCGCGGGTCGTGCCGGCAATGGGGGAAACGATGGCGACATCCCGCCCCGCCAGCGTGTTGAGCAGGGTCGACTTGCCCGCATTCGGCGGGCCCGCGATGGCGACGTGCAGGCCATCCCGGACACGCTCGCCGCGGTGGCTGTCGGCCATGAGCGTCAGCACCTCGCGGTCGAGCTTTTCGATGATGCTGCGCGCTTCGGACAAAGCACCCGCGCCGACATCATCCTCATCGGGAAAATCAATCGTGGCTTCGACGAGGGCCAGAGCGTGGATCATGGTCGCCCGCAACCGTTCGGCCGTTTGGCCAAGCCGACTGGCGTATTGCGCATAGGCTTGCCGGCGCTGCCCTTCCGTTTCCGCGCCGATGAGATCAGCGAGCCCCTCGACGGCGGCAAGATCCATCTTGCCGTTCTCGAAGGCCCGGCGCGTGAACTCTCCGGGTTCCGCGACGCGTATGCCGGGCACAGCCAGGACGGCGCGCAGAACGGCTGCCGTCACCGCCCGTCCGCCATGGACATGCAGTTCGGCGACGTCCTCGCCGGTAAAACTTCTCGGGGCGGGAAACCAAAGGATCAGGGCCGAATCGATCGGCTCGCCATCGGACTGCCGAAGCACCGCGTTGGTCGCGAAGCGGGGCCGCGGTTGCTTACCGGCAAGTTGTGAGAGAGCCGCGCCAGCGGCAGGGCCGGATATCCTGATGATCGCGACCCCGGCCATGCCGGGAGCCGTGGACAGGGCGGCTATTGTCGTCACGAGCCCGCACTCCCGGATGCGGATTAACCCCGCCGCGCCAGGCGCGACGCGGGTCGTTCCGTATGCGAATCGGTGGTCGCAATGACCGTGAACGACTCGCGTGGGTTGTTCCGCACGCGAATCGGTCTCGCCTCAGGTGTTCATCGAATCGAAGAAGTCGCCATTGGTCTTGGTCTGGCGCAGCTTATCGAGCAGGAACTCGATGGCATCCACCGTGCCCATCGGATTGAGGATGCGGCGCAGGACGTACATTTTCTTGAGGACGTCGGGCGCGACCAGCAGCTCTTCCTTGCGGGTCCCGGAACGGGTGATGTCGATCGCCGGGAAGGTGCGCTTGTCCGAAACCTTGCGGTCGAGAATGATTTCGGAATTGCCGGTGCCCTTGAACTCTTCGAAGATCACCTCGTCCATGCGGCTGCCGGTCTCGATCAGCGCGGTGGCGATGATGGTCAGCGAGCCGCCTTCCTCGATGTTGCGGGCAGCACCGAAGAAGCGCTTGGGCCGCTGCAGGGCATTGGCATCGACACCACCGGTGAGCACTTTGCCCGAGGACGGGACGACCGTGTTGTAGGCGCGGCCGAGGCGGGTGATCGAATCGAGCAGGATGACCACGTCGCGGCCATGCTCGACCAGGCGCTTGGCCTTTTCGATGACCATTTCGGCAACCTGCACGTGGCGGGTGGCCGGCTCGTCGAAGGTCGAAGAGATGACCTCGCCATTGACCGAGCGCTGCATGTCCGTGACCTCTTCCGGACGTTCGTCGATCAGAAGCACGATCAGGTAGCATTCGGGATGGTTGCGGGTGATCGACTGCGCGATGTTCTGCAGCAGAACGGTCTTGCCGGTCCGCGGCGGGGCGACGATGAGCGCGCGCTGGCCCTTGCCGATCGGCACCACGACGTCCATGACCCGCGCCGAGAAATCCTTTTTCGGCAGGTCTTCGTTTTCGAGCTTGATCCGCTGGTTCGGATAGAGCGGCGTCAGATTGTCGAAATTGACCTTGTGACGCGCCTTCTCCGGTTCTTCGAAATTGATCAGGTTGACCTTGAGCAGGGCGAAATAGCGCTCGCCTTCCTTCGGCGAGCGGATCTGCCCCTCGACCGTGTCACCGGTGCGCAGGCCGAAGCGGCGGATCTGCGAGGGCGAAACATAGATGTCGTCAGGCCCGGCGAGATAATTGGCATCGGGCGAGCGCAGGAAGCCGAAGCCGTCCTGCAGCACCTCGACGACGCCCTCCCCGATGATTTCGATCTCCTGGGCCGCCAGCTGCTTGAGGCAAGCGAACATCAGCTCCTGCTTGCGCAGGGTGGACGCGTTTTCGACCTGCAGCTCTTCGGCGAAGGCGAGGAGTTCGGTAGGCGATTTGGATTTGATGTCTTGGAGTTTGATTTGCTGCATCGGAACCGCAATAGGGTGTGGGCCGGCCGATGGCGCGGAACGGATCGAACCGAAACCGCGCCGGAACTGGAAGGAAATGAAGGTCGCAGATCGCGAGGGAATGCGGGGCCGGGGAGGCCTCTATCCGGATCGATTGAGCGGCACTCTGGTGCTGCTTCACACGACCCTGTCTGCGTTGGGGAGGCGCATTTGCAATAAGCGCTGTGCCGGCCAATTGCAAGCCCTGCTCATGCGCCCCGCCCGCGGCGGCCGATGTCCAGCCCGCCGCTCAGAACGGCTTGACGATCACCAGAATCACCACGAGCACCATGATCAGCGTCGGCACCTCGTTCATGAGGCGCCAGTGCCTGGCGCTGCGCGTGTTGCGATCGGCCGCAAAGGCCCTGACGGCGCCGGTGAAATAGCCGTGCACGCCCGAGAGGATGACGACGAGACCGATCTTGGCATGCAGCCAGCCGCCATGGAACCGGAAGGCGGTCCAGGCGAGCCACAGGCCAAGAGCCCAGGTCATGATCATGGCCGGGTTGATGATGAACTCGAGGAGCCGAGCCTCCATGACCTTGAAGGTCTCGGAGGCTTCCGATCCCGGCGCGACGCCCGTGTGATAGACAAAGAGCCGCGGCAGATAGAGCATGCCGGCCATCCACGAGATGACCGCGATCACGTGCAGGGCCTTGATCCAGAGCAGGCCGCTGGCCGGTGCGAACAGGGTGAGGCCGCCGGCGAGAAGCCCGGTCACGACGAGCGCAATGATCGCGCGTCTGGCGCGGGCCGCGCCGCTCATGTCAGGACCTGCCATTACGACCTCCAGGCCCGCACGCGCGTCAGCATCTGTTCGACATGCGCGACCGGCGTCGGCGGCAGGATGCCGTGGCCGAGATTGAAGATATGGCGGCCGGTGGCGTAGTTCGCCAGGGCTTCATCCACCGCCCGGTCGAGCGCCGCACCGCCGGCAAGCAACGCGAGTGGGTCGATATTGCCCTGAACCGCCACTTTCGGCTGGATTTCCCGTCGGACGAAATCGGCATCCGCTGTCCAGTCGAGCCCGACGGCATCGGCACCCGTGCCGGCAACGATCCGTTCGAGCCGATAGCCCGCGCCTTTCGGGAAAGCGATGACCGGCACATCCGGCGCCACAGCCTTCACGCCGGCAATGATGCGGGCGACCGGTTCGACGGCCCAGCGCTCGAATTCGGCCGCCGGCAGAATGCCCGCCCAGGTGTCGAAGATCTGGACCGCATCGGCTCCGGCCTGGATCTGGCCGAGGAGATAGTCGATCGAAGCCTGGACGATTTGCTCGATCAGCACCGCGAAGCCGTCTGGATCGCGATAGGCGAAGAGCCTGGCGGCTGCCTGATCGTCACCGCCTCGGCCGGCCACCATATAGGTCGCAACCGTCCAGGGAGCCCCGCAGAAGCCGAGCAGCGTAACGTCGGGGGCGAGGATGGCGCGGACCTTGCGCACGGTCTCGTAGACCGGCCCGACAATGGCCGGATCAAGCTGTGCCGAAAGCCTTGCAAAGCCGGATCGGTCGGGGATGGGGTCGAGCCTCGGGCCTTCCCCCGCCTCGAAGGCGACCTGCTGGCCGAGCGCATGGGGCACGACCAGAATGTCGGAGAACAGGATGGCTGCGTCGAAGCCGAAGCGCCTGATCGGCTGCATCGTGACCTCGGCCGCCTTGTCGGGGTCGAAGCAGAGATTGAGAAAGGAACCTGCCTCCGCGCGAACGGCGCGATATTCGGCAAGGTAGCGGCCGGCCTGGCGCATCATCCAGATGGGTGGGCTTGCGGCTCGCTCGCCCTTGAGGACGGAGAGGAGAGGCTTTGTCACCAGGCTGCCTGCCTTCCTTTTCTCCCTTCAAGAGAGTCTTAAAGAGAGTCTTTTGAGATTCTTTGAGCCTGGATTAGGCGAAGCCAATTTCCTCCACAAGCTGTCCACCGGCTGTTCGGGCATGGCCGTTTTGTCCCAGCCTTCCCGCCGGCGTGCCGTTTGCCGGACTAAGTGCCTGGAGTTGCCTTGCTTTAGCCCGTCGTGCGGCGGGCTGCGGCAAGCTGCCGCCAGGCCATCCCGGACTGCTGCGGAATCGTTGTCCCGTTCGGCGGGGCTGGGGACGGCACCGGGATGTTTCACATGAAAAGCCTTGCCGTCCTCCGCCCGGCATGGCCTTGTCGGCATTCATCCACAGGCCCATGCAATGCCGGTCCCCCGGTCGAGGTCGATGCCACACCGTCACGAAAGCTATTTCCACCTGCACCTCGTGTCCGACGCGACCGGCGAAACGCTGATGACGGTCGGCCGCGCCGCCGCCGTGCAATATGCGACCGTTTCCGCGATCGAGCACGTCTATCCGCTGGTCCGCTCGCAGAAGCAGCTCGATCGGGTGATTTCGGAGATCGAGAACAATCCCGGCATCGTGCTCTACACGCTCGTCGATCCCGAGCTCTCGGACCGGCTCGAGACGAAGTGCCGCGAATTCGGCTGTCCGTCGATGTCCGTGCTCGCTCCGGTCCTGGCGATGTTCCAGAACTATCTCGGGGCTGCATCGACGCCCCGAGTCGGCGCGCAGCACATGCTGAACGCGGAATATTTCCAGCGCATCGATGCCCTGAACTACACGATGATGCATGACGACGGCCAATTGCCCGAAAATTGGGAGGAGGCCGACGTCCTGCTTGTCGGCGTTTCCCGGACCTCGAAGACGCCGACGTCCATCTACCTCGCCAATCGCGGCATCAAGACCGCCAATATCCCGATGGTGCCGGGCATCGCCCTGCCGCCGCAAATCGAATCGCTGAAGAAGCCGCTTGTGGTCGGGCTGTTCGCGAGCCCGGAGCGGATCGTGCAGATCCGCGAGAACCGCATTCTCAGCCTCAATGCCACGCAGGACAAGTCGAGCTATGTCGACCGCACCGCCGTGACCGAGGAGGTCGCGCAATCGCGCCGGCTGTTCACCAACAAGAACTGGCCGATGATCGACGTCACGCGCCGCTCGATCGAGGAAACGGCCGCGGCGATCATCACCTATCTGAAGGACCACAGGCGCGGCCTCGCCGACCAGAGTCATTTCTGACCATGCTGATCCTGGCCTCGAAATCGCAAGCCCGCGCCGCGATGCTGGCCGCGGCCGGCGTGGCGGTGGAACTCGTTCCCGCCGATATCGACGAACGCGCCCTCGATGCCGGCTGGACCGCCGCCGGTCACGGGCCGGCCGAGATCGCACGGCTGCTTGCGGAGGCGAAGGCGGCAGCGGTCAGCCGCGTGCGGCCGGGAGCGGTCGTCATCGGAGCCGATCAGACCCTGGCGCTCGGGCCGGAGCGTTTCTCCAAGCCGCGCGACCTTGCCGAGGCGCGCCGGCATCTGCTGTCGTTTCGCGGCCGAATCCACCATCTTCACTCGGCCGTGGCGCTCGCGCGTGATGGCACTCCGACTTTTGCCCATGTCGCGAGTGCCGCCATGCAGATGAGGGCCTTCTCGGACGCCTATCTCGACAGCTATCTCGCCGTCATGGGCGACCAGGCACTGGCAAGCGTCGGGTGCTACCAGTTCGAGGGGCCGGGCATTCAGCTGTTCGACCGCATCGACGGCGACTATTTCACCATTCTCGGCATGCCGCTGCTTCCCCTGCTCGCGGCGCTGAGACAACAGGGTCTTCTTATCACATGAAACGCGCCTGCATCGTCGGTTGGCCTGTCAAGCACAGCCGGTCGCCGATGATCCATCGCTATTGGCTGCGGCGGCTCGGTCTCGCCGGCGACTATCTTCAGGAAGGCGTGCCGCCGGAGGACTTTGCCCGGTTCCTGAAAAGCCTGGGCGATCGCGGCTATGTCGGCTGCAACGTCACCCTGCCGCACAAGGAAGCCGCCTTCGCGCTGCTCGACGATGTCGATCCGGCCGCGGCCGCGCTCGGCGCGGCCAATACGATCTGGCTCGACGACGGCAGGCTCTGCGGCAGCAACAGCGACGTCATGGGTTTTCTGGCAAGCCTTGACGCGGACGTGCCCGGCTGGGCGGAAGAAACTGGGCATGCCCTGGTGCTCGGCGCCGGCGGTGCCGCGCGCGGCATCGTTCACGGGCTCATCACGCGGGGGGTCGAGAAGATTACGGTGGCGAATCGGTCGGCCGACCGCGCGGAGGCAATCGCCGCCGAGTTCGGTTCGCGTGTCGGGGCGGCGGCCCTGGCGTCTGCGCCGAATCTGTTGCCGGGCACCGACCTTCTGATCAACACGACGGCCCTCGGCATGGCAGGCCAGCCGCCGCTCAATCTCGCCCTGGATGGTCTGAAGACGAGCGCGATCGTCACCGATATCGTTTATGTTCCCTTGGAGACACAGCTGATCACGGGCGCCCGGGCGCGGGGACATCGCGTCGTCGGGGGGCTCGGCATGCTGCTCTACCAGGCCATTCCAGGCTTTTCGAAATGGTTCGGCACGACGCCGACGGTCACGCCGGAGCTCTACGAGCTTGTTGCGGCCGACGTCAGGGGATCATGACATGCTTGTCCTCGGACTGACGGGCTCGATCGGCATGGGCAAATCGACCACCTCGCAGTTCTTTCGCGAGGCCGGGATTCCCGTGCACGATGCTGATGCAGTGGTGCACAGGCTCTATTCCGGTGCCGCAGCGCGCCTGATCGAAGCCGCCTTCCCGGGCGTGACGACGGCCGGGACGGTCGACCGTACCAGGCTCGGCGCGGCCGTGCTCGGCAAGCCGGAGGCGCTGAAGAAGCTCGAAGCCATTGTCCATCCGCTCGTCCAGGCCGAAAAGACGGATTTCCTGGCGCGGTGCCGCGCGGCGGGACATCAGCTCGCCGTGCTCGACATTCCGCTTCTCTTCGAGACCGGCGGCGATGCCGCGGTCGATGCTGTCGTCGTCGTGTCGGCTCCGGTGGATGTGCAGCGCGCGCGTGTGCTGGCCCGCCCGGGCATGACGGCCGAAAAGCTCGATGCCATTCTGGCACGACAGATGCCCGATTCGGACAAGCGCCGGCGCGCCCACGTGGTGATCGACACCAGCCACAGCTTCGAGGCCGCGCGCCGCCAGGTCCAGTCGGTTGTCAGGGCCTTTGCCGGCAGCCGGGGGAGCCATTGATGCGCGAAATCATCCTGGATACGGAAACCACCGGCCTCGACCCGCTGCGTGGCGACCGCCTGGTCGAGATCGGCGGGGTCGAGCTCGTCAATCAGTTTCCGACCGGCCGGACCTTCCATGTCTACATCAATCCGGAACGCGACATGCCCGAGGAGGCTTTCCGCGTTCACGGTCTGTCGGCCGAGTTTCTGAGCGACAAGCCGGTCTTCGCCGCCGTGGTCGACGATTTTGTCACCTTTGCCGAAGGCGCGAAGCTCGTCATCCACAATGCCGCCTTCGATATGGGCTTCATCAATGCGGAGCTGAAGCGGGCCGGGCGCGAGCCGATCAACATGGATCGGGTGGTCGATACGCTGACCATGGCGCGGCGGCGCTTCCCGGGCGGCTCCAACAGTCTCGACGCCCTGTGCGGCCGTTTCGGCATCGACAATTCGAAGCGTACGAAACACGGCGCTCTGCTCGACGCCGAACTTCTCGCCGAGGTCTATATCGAGCTCATTGGCGGCCGGCAGACCTCGCTGGTTCTCGCCGATTCGCGGCCGCGCACGATCCGGACGACCGTCGTGGCCGCCACGATCGGCCGCCGCGAAAGGCCGCTTCAACCTCGTCTGACGCCGGAGGCGATGGCACTGCACATGAAGTTTGTTGCCGAAATGGGCGAAAAGGCCATCTGGTACGACACATTGCCGAAACCGGAAGCGGATTGAACGAGCGCGGGGAGCGCTTCTTGACCCTCCGCGCTCATCCCGATACGAATGACCAAATCATGACAGGGTCCGCGACGGACCCTTTTTTGTCGGACCTTTCAATGGTCGATCGCACGCCTACGGGCCGGGCTCTGGTGCGCAAAAGCGCCGAGCAGCGGCACGATGACGAAGCCCGATTTCTCCGCAACTGGCTGAAAAACCCGCTCCGCATGGGCGCGGTGACGCCATCCGGTCCGGTGCTCGCGCGCCGCATGGCCGGCTATGTCGATCCGGCGGGCACCGGGTCGGTGATCGAGCTCGGGCCCGGTACGGGTCCGGTCACCGCGGCTCTGGTCGAGCGCGGCGTCGATCCCGCCCGGCTGGTCCTCGTCGAATATTCCGCAGAATTCTGCCGGCTGCTGCGCGAGCGCTTCCCCAAGGCGACCGTGGTGCACGGCGATGCCTATACGCTCGGCCGGACCCTTGCCGGCAAGCTCGGCGCGCCCGCCGATGCCGTGGTGTCGGGTCTGCCGCTGGTGACGCGGCCAGAGCCGGTGCGCATCAAGCTGCTGCATGAAGCCTTCGGGTTGATGAAACCCGGCGCGCCCTTCATCCAGTTCACCTATGCGGTGGTGTCGCCAGTGCCGCTCAAGGGGGCGGATTTCGCCGCCGAGCCGTCCGACCGGGTCTGGCGCAACATTCCGCCGGCGCGGGTCTGGGTCTATCGCCGCGGCTCGTGACTGGTAAATGATTCACGTGAAACATGTGCCGGGCCGGCCTTCGACCGCGGCCGGCGCATCAGTCCGGCAGGCAATGCGCCTGGCGAAAGGTGTAGATCCGCTCGTCGCCGAGCATGAAAGCCGAAAAGCCGCGCGGAAACAGGGCCTCGATGGCGCCGTCGCGGACATTGAGGCCGCCGGTATAGGCACCGAAAGCCGGCATGACGAGCCGGTCGCCGTCGCTGGCATAGGCCCGCCGGCGAATGCCGCGGCCGCGGCCGCGCACCTTGGCGCAAGGATGGTAATGACCGGCGATCTCGCCGGACGAGGCTCCCCTGCCCGGCTCGTGCACGAAAACGAGGCCGCTTTCCGCAAGACGCACCATGTGGTCTCCCGGCAGAATGCCGCTCAGCGCGCCGTCATGATTGCCTTCGATCCAGACCCAGGTCAGGCCTGCCTGCAGCCGTGACAGGGTCGACCGGTCGCTGTCGGCGATCCGGCCAAGCGCTCCGCCATCATGGAAGCTGTCGCCGAGCGCGATCACCCGCCGCGGCCGATAGCGCCGGAGCGCGGTGTCGAGTGCGGCGAGCGTTGTGGCCGTATCGTAGGGCGGCAGCAGGATGCCGCGGGCGGCGAAGCTCGATCCCTTTTCGAGATGCAGGTCGGAGACGATCAAGGTCTGCGCCGCGTCCCACCAGAGCGCACCGGAGCAATCGGCGAGCAGAGCCTCGCCGGCGACCTGGATGATGGTCTCCGCGGTTGTGCGCAGCGCGGCAGCGGTCATGTCGTGGCTCCAATGCCGGCCTCGGCCAGAAGATCCGCCTCGGCTTCGGCCAGGATGGCGTCGCCCGCCTCGCCGTGGATCGGCTCGCGTCCGATTTCCAGCATGACCGGCACGGCGAGCGGCGAGATCCGATCGAGTCGTTTGTGCACGATTCGCCCCTTGATGCGCGAGAGCATCTGGCCGAGCCGGGCAATGTCGAGAAGTCCGGTCGCCGCATCGGCGCGCGCGGCGCGCAGCAGAATATGGCCTGGCTCATGCCGGCGCAGCACGTCATAGACCAGGTCGGTCGACAGGGTGACCTGCCGGCCGGTCTTTTCCTTGCCCGGATGACGCCGCTCGATCAGGCCGGAAATGATCGCGCAGGTGCGGAACATGCGCTTCATGAGCTGGCTTTCGGCGAGCCAGGCTTCGAGATCGTCGCCCAGCATGTCCTCGTCGAACAGGGCGGCCATGGACAGGCGCCGTTGCGACAGCGCGGAACCGACATCGGCGAGGCTCCAGACCGACAGGGAATAGTCGGTGGCGACGAAACCCATGGGCTTCATGCCGGCCCGTTCGAGCCGGCGCGTCAAAAGCATGCCCAGCGTCTGATGGGCAAGGCGCCCTTCGAACGGATAGGCGACGAGGTAATGTTTGTCGGCGCGCGGAAAGGTCTCGACGAGCAACTCATCGCGGGCCGGAATGACCGAAACGAGGCGCTGCAGTTCCAGCCAGTCGGCAACCGGGCGCGGCAGGTCGCGCCAGGACGCGCGATCGGCGAGCATGCGGCGGACGCCCTCGGCGAGAAAGGTGGAGAGCGGAAATTTGCCGCCGGCATAAGCTGGGACGCGCGGTTCCTTGGCGGCCGAACGGGACGCATAGACTTCGTCCTCGACCAGCGCCTCGTATTGCAGCACTTCGCCAGCGAACAGGAAGGTGTCGCCGGGAACGAGGCCCTCGATGAAATATTCCTCGATTTCGCCGAGCACCCGACCGCCGCGGGCGATCGGGCCGACATAGCCGTGTTTGGGCTGACGGGCCGCGCGCATGAGGCGCACCTTCAGCATGGCGGATTCGACGATTGTGCCGACATTCATCCGGTACTGCGCGGCGATCTTGGGATGGGCGACATGCCAGAGGCCGTTCTTGGCGCGCCGGATCTTGGCGAAGCGCTCATAGTTCTTCAGCGCGTAGCCGCCAGTCGCGACGAAAGCGAGAGCATCGTTGAAATCGGCACGGGAGAGGCCGGCATAGGGCGCGGCCGCGCATATTTCCTCATAGAGCGCGGTCGCGTCGAACGGTCCCGCGCAGGCCATGCCGAGAATATGCTGGGCCAGCACGTCGAAGGCGCCGATGCGCAGCGCCGGCGTATCCTGGACGCCGTCGCGCACGGCCTCGAGCGCCGCCCGGCATTCCAGCACTTCGAAGCGGTTCGCCGGCACCAGAACAGCCTTCGAGGCTTCGTCGAGCCGATGGTTGGCCCGTCCGATCCGCTGCATGAGCCGGCTCGCGCCCTTGGGCGCACCGACATTCAGAACCAGATCGACGTCGCCCCAGTCGACGCCGAGATCGAGGGACGAGGTGCAGACGATGGCCTTCAGGCGGCCGGCCGCCATGGCGTCCTCGACCCGGCGGCGCTGGGCGACATCGAGCGAGCCGTGATGCAGGGCAATGGCAAGGCCGTCGTCGTTGATGCGCCAGAGCGATTGGAACAGCAGCTCGGCCTGGGATCGGGTATTGACGAAGACGAGCGTCGTGCGATGGCTCCGGATCGCCTCATAGATCTCGTCGAGCGCATGGCGCGCCGAATGGCCGGACCAGGGCAGGCGCGCGCGCGTGTCCAGCATGGATACCTCGGCCCGCGCGCCGCCCTCGGCGACGACGATCGCGGCCGGCGGCCGGTCCTGGTGCTGCGGTGTGAGGAAGCGGGCGAGATCGACCGGATCGGCGACGGTGGCCGACAGACCGACCATCTGCACCTCCGGCGCCAGCCGGAACAGCCTGGACAGGCCGAGCGACAGGAGGTCGCCGCGCTTGGAGGTGACCAGCGCATGAAGTTCGTCGAGTACGATGCGTTTGAGACTGCCGAACATGAAGGGCGCATCGGCGCTCGCTAGCAGCAGAGCGAGCTGTTCAGGCGTCGTCAGCAGGATTTGTGGCGGATCGGCCCGCTGGCGCAACCGCTTGGAGGCGGGCGTGTCGCCGGTCCGAGTCTCGATGCGCATGGCAAGACCCATCTCGACGACCGGCTTGTAGAGGTTGCGGGCGACGTCGACGGCGAGCGCCTTCAGCGGTGAGATATAGAGCGTATGCAGGCCGGACCGCGCGCTCGCCCGGATCTGCGCGAGCTCGACGAGGCTGGGCAGGAAGCCCGCTAGCGTCTTGCCGGCGCCGGTCGGCGCAACCAGCAGGGCGGAACGCCCTTGCCGGGCCAGGGCGAGCAGTTCGAGCTGGTGGGCGCGCGGGGTCCAGCCGCGGCTCGCGAACCAGCCGCCGAAACGTTCCGGCAGGATCGTCGCGTCCTTCAATGTCGCGGGGGTGTGCACGGCCATGCGCCAAGAACTAAACGCGAACAACGGCGAGGTCGAGACCTTTGCCGCGCCATGGCGTTTCCCATCCGCTGGACATGCCAGGATTGATTTGCATCGGACCCACGCAAGTGCTCAAGACGCCTCCACCACCGCCGTCGGGAGCTTGAGAATGCCGCGCCTCGTTGTCTGCCTTGCCGGCCTGATCGGCGCGGCCGGCGTCGCTCTTGCCGCCCTGTCGACCCATGCCTATGCCGGCACCAGCCTCAATGTGGCCGCCAGCATGCTGTCCCTGCACGCGCCGGCGCTGCTCGCCCTCGCTTTCGGCCGGGGCGCGGGCATGCTGGCGCCGCGCCTTGCCGATATCGCCGCAACCGCGCTGATCCTGGGGCTTCTGCTCTTTTCCGGCGACCTTGCCTGGCGTGCCTTTGCCGGCAGCGCCCTGTTTCCCATGGCCGCACCGGCCGGCGGGGTCCTGCTCATCGGCGGCTGGCTGCTGACCGCCCTCTCCGGCCTGGCCGGTCGATCGGGCCGCGCCTAGTCCTCCGGCTCGGCCCCGACATAACGTGTCCGCGGCCTGATCAGGCTCCCGGTCTGCTGCTGCTCGAGGGCATGGGCGATCCAGCCGATGGTGCGGCCGACGGCAAAGAGGCCCAGGGCCGAACCTGGCGGCAGGTGCAGCAGCCGGCAGGCCGCAACGAGCGCAAAATCAATGTTGGGCTGGCGTTCGCCGATCGCGCTCATCGCCGAAAGCAGGGCGTCCCGGACCGGATCGGCCGGCAGCAGCGCCATCAGCGCCTCGGCGCGCGGGTCGCCACCCGGATAGAGCTGATGACCGAAGCCCGGCAGGCGGTCGCCGCGGCGCAGCCGCTCCTCGATGACCGCGCTCGCATCGCCCGCCCGAGCCACCTCGTCGAACAGGATTTCGACAAGGCTCGTCGTTCCCCCATGCAGCGGTCCCGACAGGGCGCCGAGCCCGCCGAGAAGACAGGCCGCGAGCGAGGCGCCGGTGGATGCGATGACGCGCACGGTGAAGGCCGAGGCGTTCGATTCGTGGTCGGCCAGCAGCACCATGGCGGCGCGCAGAATATCGGCCTTGTCCGCGGGCACCTTCCAGGCTCGGGCCATCTGCTGGTGGATCGGCTCCGGGCCGGGCGCGGTACCGGCCACACCGGCGGCGACGAGCCGCAGCAGCGTTGCCGCCTCCGGCCACAGGCGCCTGACGTCGCGCTGCCAGATCATGCGGGTGTTGACGCCGCGTCCGGCCAGAAGCTGCAGGCAGCGGTCGATGGCCCGCGCGCTGGCGACCGGCGCCATGTCGACAGGTTCGGGTGTGGCGAAAGGATCGTCCTCGCCGCATTGCCAGAGCAGCCGCGCAACCTCTTCGAGGCTCGCGGTCCGCGCCAGGCGCGCCGCATCCTGGCCACGGTAATAAAGCCGGTCATTGGCGATCAGCGTGATGCCGGATGCCAGCACCGGCGGCCCCCAGTCGAGCGTCGCGCCGGCGATCTCGTCGGATTTGCGGCCGCGGGCCTTGGTTTTGGCAAGGCGCTCGATATCGGCGGCGCGGTAGAGGCTGCGCCGTGGATCCTGGCCGTCGGGCCGCGCTTCGATCAGACCGCGGCTGACATAGGCGTAGAGGCTGGCCCGCGAAATGCCGAGGCGGGCGGTTGCGGCCTGGGTGTCGAGATAGGGATCCTGGGACATGGCTTCTAATATTGATTGTATCAATCAATATTGACGATCTTGATCTGCGGCGCAAGGTAGATCCGGACGATCGAAAGGAACTGCCATGTCGCCAGCTGCAAAAGGACCCGTTGTCGCCGTCTCCGGACTGGACGACGTTATTGCCGCCGAAACCGTGCTCAGCCATGTCGACGGTGCTGCCGGGCGTCTGATCGTGCGGGGGCACGACCTCGAACAGCTTGCCGGAAAGCGCAGTTTCGAAGCCGTTCTCGGTCTCCTGTGGCAAGGTTTCGTGTCCGAATCGGTCGACGAGGCCGATATCCGCACGCGGCTCGGCGAGGCCCGCGTGGCGGCCTTCGCCGCGGCGGCGCCGGTCATGCCGGCCGTCGACGGCCTCTCCGCGGTCGAGGCCCTGCGGCTGATGCTGTCCACCCTCCCCGATGCCGCGACCGTGCCTGCGCATCATCTCGCCGTTGCCGCCGTCCCGGTCTTTGCCGCCGCCATCGCCCGCCGCCATCGCGGCCTCGCCCCGGTCGCGCCGGACGCCAGCCGCGGCCAGGCCGACGACATGCTGCGCATGATCCGCGGCGTGAGCGCGCCGGACGTGCATGTGCGGGCGCTGGAAACCTATCTTGTGACGGTCGCCGACCACGGTCTCAACGCGTCGACCTTTGCCGCGCGGGTGATCGGTTCGACCCGCGCCGGACTGATCTCCGCCGTGGTCGGCGGTCTGTGCGCGTTGAAGGGCCCGCTGCATGGCGGAGCGCCGGGTCCCGTGCTCGACATGCTCGATGCCATCGGCAATCCGGCCAATATCCGGCCCTGGCTCGAGCATGCCCTCGCCGGCGGCGAGCGCCTGATGGGTTTCGGCCACAGGATCTATCGGGTGCGCGATCCGCGGGCGGATGTCCTGAAGGCGGTTGCGGGCGAACTCGGCCGGGGCGACAATCGGATCGGTTTCGCCGAAGCGGTCGAAGCGGCCGCTCTCGATATCCTGCGGGAGCGCAAGGCGGGCCGGACGCTCGACACCAATGTCGAGTTCTACACCGCCCTGGTGCTCGAGGCGCTCGAACTGCCGCGCGAGAGCTTCACCAATGTCTTTGCCGCCGGCCGCGTCGCGGGCTGGACGGCCCATGTGCTGGAACAGGAGAAGAGCGGCCGGATGATCCGCCCGCAATCGCGTTATGTCGGGCCGATGCCGGATCAGCGCGATGCTGCCTGAAACAGCTCCTGGCGCCCGTCCGGCGCGGGCGGCAGGCGGCTCGCGCGCCGCGTGTTGCAAAGCCCGCCCGGCCATGCAGGGCGGTTGCGCGGGACGGTCGCTGTCCCGCGCGGGGCGGCGGTGCTAGTTTCCGGGTCCCCGAAGCCCGGACGGTCCCATCTTGCTGCAGATCACCTCGCCTGATCCCCATCGGGCTTCACCGTCCGACATCGACGGGCCGGCCGCCTGGCTCAGGCTCGCCGTCGCGTTGGCGCTCGGCACCATCGGCGGCGTCGGCATGTGGTCGGTGGTCGTCGTGCTGCCGGCGGTGCAGGCCGATTTTGGCATTGCCCGCGGCGAAGCCTCGCTGCCCTACACCTTCGCCATGATCGGTTTTGCCATCGGCGGCGTCCTCATCGGCCGGCTCACCGACCGCTTCGGCATCATGCTGCCGGTCCTGGGTGGCGGGCTCATCATGGGCCTCGGCTATGTGCTGGCCGGCCTCGCCCCCAATATCTGGGTTTTCGCCATCGTCCACGGTGTTCTCATCGGCATGCTCGGCTCGGCCGCCGTCTTTGGGCCGCTGATGGCGCATATTTCGCTCTGGTTCAATCGCCAGCGCGGCATAGCGGTGGCCGTTTGCGCCTGCGGCAATTATATCGCCGGCGCCATCTGGCCGCAGATCGTCCGCTTCACGCTGGAGGCGGTCGGCTGGCGCACGACGCACCTCCTGATCGCCGTCGCCGTGGTGGTTCTGATGACCCCGCTCGCCCTGTTGCTGCGCCGCCAGCCGCCAGCCGAGCCGGCGCCGGTCGCCGGCGTCGTGCGCCATGGCAATGTGGCCGGTCTCGGCCTGTCGCCGAATGCGCTCATGGTGGTGCTGGCGATCGCCGGCCTCGCCTGCTGCGTCGCCATGTCGATGCCGCAGGTCCATATCGTCGCCTATTGCGCCGATCTCGGTTACGGCGTGGCGCGCGGCTCCGAAATGCTCTCGCTGATGCTGGCCTTCGGCATCATCAGCCGCGTCGCCTCGGGTTTCATCGCCGACCGGCTCGGCGGCCTTGCCACTCTGCTGCTCGGCTCGGCGCTGCAGGGGCTCGCACTGCTTCTGTTCCTGACCTCGGACGGGCTGACGCCGCTCTATATCTTCTCGATCCTGTTCGGCCTGTTCCAGGGCGGCATCGTGCCGAGCTATGCCATCATCGTGCGCGAATATTTCGCCGCCGGCGAAGCCGGCACGCGGGTCGGCATCGCGCTGATGGCGACCCTCGTCGGCATGGCGCTCGGCGGCTGGATGTCGGGGGTGATCTACGATCTGACCCGGTCCTATCAGGCCGCCTTCATCAATGGCATCCTGTGGAACCTCGTCAACGTGTCCATCGTCGGCTGGCTGCTCTATCGGCGCGACCGGATCGCGCGGCGCGCCTGATTTTCGCGGATATGCGCTCTCGACGTCGCGACCCCGATAGGGGCAATCTCGGCTGCGGGGCGCCAGGCGGAGACGGGCCATGAAAGGCACCACGCGGATCGCCATAGACGTGCCGGCGGTCGAGCAGCTTTTCACGACCTTCGATCCCTCGCCGTTCCACGCTCACAATCTCAACCGGCCGATTGCCCATTACATCGTGTCGGAAGCCTGGGACGCGCCCCGCGGCGATGGTTTCGTCATCGACCTTTCCGAGGCGGGCCGGCCGGCGAACCGCGCCACCGCGGCGCGGCTGCAGACCGCTGTCGATGTTCATTTCGGCCGCCTCGCGACGACCGAACATCAGAACCTGCGCCGTCTCCTCAAGCGCGGTGCCGTGTCGCTGATGATCGGCCTGGTCGTCCTCGCCGCCTGCACCGCGCTGGCGCAGGCCGTCGATTCCGCGCCGATCCGGGACGGCCTGCGCGAGGGTCTGCGCGACGGCATTTCGCTGTTCGGCTGGGTCGCCAACTGGCGGCCGGCGGAAATCCTGCTCTACGACTGGTGGCCGGTGCGCCGCCTGCGCAATCTCTACCGGCGGCTGGCGGCCGCGGAGGTGGTGCCGGCCGGCGGGCCGACCTTCGGTGCCGAGGTAATGATCAGTTGGAGCCCATCAGCCGGATTGCGGCGGGGCCCATGATGACCACGAACAGGCAGGGCAGGAAGAACAGGATCATCGGCACGGTCAGCTTCGGCGGCAGGCCGGCCGCCTTCTTTTCCGCTTCCGACATCCGGATATCGCGGTTTTCCTGGGCCATCACGCGCAGCGTGTTGGCGAGCGGCGTGCCGTAGCGCTCTGACTGGATGAGGGCCATGCACACCGCCTTGACGCCGTCGAGATCGACCCGCTTGGCGAGATTCTCATAGGCCAGGCGCCGGTCCTGCAGGTAGCTGAGCTCGGCCGTCGTCAGCGTCAGTTCCTCGGCAAGCGGAATCGATTGCGTGCCGATTTCCGCGGCGACGCGCCGGAACGCCATCTCGATCGACATGCCGCTTTCGACGCAGATCAGCATCAGATCGAGCGCATCCGGAAAGGCCCGGCGGATCGAGGTTTGCCGGTGCTGGATCTGGTTCTTGAGGAACAGCATCGGCAATTGCATGCCGATATAGGCCGCGAACAGGGCGAGCAGGCCCCGCACCATGGCGGGCTGCCCCATGTCGTTGACCAGGAAGAAATAGGCGAGCGCGGCGAGGAAGGTGATGATCGGCACCACGAGCCGGAACAGCAGGAACGCGACATAGGGGCCCTGGCCGCGATAGCCGGCCTGCACCAGCTTGTCGCGCGCCTCCTCTTGCGCGAGATGTTTGGTCAGCTGCAGCGTTTCGACGATGGACAGCATCCAGGCCTTGGGCGTCGGCCGGATGCTGACGCGCTCGCCGTTGACGAGCCGGGCGCGCTCGCGCTCGCGGATCCGGTTGCGCTCGACCGAGACGGATTTCATGCGGCGGCCAAGGTCGTCGCCCGCGACCAGCGGCATGGCAATCGTCAGAACCGTTGCGAACACCGCGATCGCGATGAGCAACTGGATCATGAAGTCCCGGTCGTGCAGCTTGGCGATGAGGAAGTCGATCATCGTCGCGTCCTCTCCGCTAGAAGTCGAAATTGATCATCTTGCGCATGACCATCGCGCCGATGAACATCCACAGGAGGCATCCGGCGAGCAGGAAGCGACCCATCTCGGTCGTCCACATCAGCGAGATGTATTGTGGCGTCGACAGATAGACGAAGATCATGACACCGGGCGGCAGGCTGGCGATGATCGCGGCCGAGGCCTTGGCCTCCTGCGACATGGCGATGATCTTGTTTTTCATCTTCTTGCGGTCGCGCAGGACCTTGGACAGGTTGGCAAGACCTTCGGCGAGGTTGCCGCCCGCCTTCTGCTGGATCGAGATGACGATGCAGAAGAAATTGGCTTCCGGCACCGGCATGCGCTCATAGAGCTTGAGTACCGCTTCGTGCAGCGGAATGCCCAGTGCGGTCTGCTCGATAATGTGACGGAATTCGCTTTTGACCGGCTCCTGGGCTTCAGTGGCGATGATCCGGAGGCAGTCGCCGAGCGGCAGGCCGGCCTTGACGCCGCGGACGATGACGTCGACGGCATTGGCGAGCTCCTCGAGGAAGGCGGCGAGGCGCCGCTTTTTCATGAAGGCGAGAAACCATTGCGGTGCCCCGACGCTCGCTGCGACGGCGGCGGCCAGCGCCCAGAGCAGGCCGAGCCCGGCCATGAGTGTCAAGCCGAAGGCGGCAATGCCGAGCAGGCCCGACAGCGCCATGAACCGCCCCTTGGACAGGGACAAGCCGGCCTGGGCAATGCGCATCGACAGTGAGGGGCGGGCAGCGTTGGTCTGCCGCCGCTCCATTTCCTTCAGCGTCTCCTCGACGCTTGGCCGCTTGGTGGCTGGCTCCTGAACCTTGCGCGTGGTCCGGACGGCCGGTCCGGCGACGGCCTCGCGGCGTTCATCCGCCTTCACCGCGCCCGACAGAAAGGGATAGATCAGGGCATAGGCGAGGCCACCGGCGCAGACGACGGCGAGACCGATGATTGCGAGGGCGTCGATGTCGGGCATCGTCACCTCGCCACGGGTTCGTCGGTGTCGGAGGCATCGAGCGCCGCCGCCAGACGCTTTTCTTCGCCATAATAGCGCGCCCGGTCCCAGAACCTCGGCCGGCCGATGCCGGTGGAGCGATGGCGGCCATTGATCCGGCCGTGATCGTCCTCACCAAGCATGTCGTAGACGAACAGGTCCTGGGTGACCGGCGTATCGCCTTCCATGCCCAGCACTTCCGTGATGTGGGTGATCCGGCGCGAGCCGTCGCGCAAGCGGGAAGCCTGGACGATGATGTCGACCGAGCCGGTGATCATCTCGCGCACCGTCTTGGCGGGCAGGCTATAGCCGCCCATGGCGATCATCGATTCCATGCGGCTGAGGCATTCGCGCGGACTGTTGGCATGAATGGTGCCCATGGACCCGTCATGGCCGGTATTCATGGCCTGCAGCAGGTCGAACACTTCCGGGCCGCGGACTTCGCCCACGATGATTCGCTCAGGCCGCATGCGCAGGCAGTTCCTGACGAGATCCCGCATGGTGACCTGGCCCTCGCCCTCCAGATTCGGCGGGCGGGTTTCGAGCCGCACCACATGCGGCTGCTGCAATTGCAGCTCGGCGGCGTCCTCGCAGGTGATGATCCGCTCGTCCGCGTCGATGTAGCGCGTCAGGCAATTGAGCAGCGTCGTCTTGCCCGAGCCCGTGCCGCCGGAGACGACGATGTTGCAGCGGACCCGGCCGATGATCTTCAGCACCTCGGCGCCTTCGGGCGAGATCGAGCCGAAACGGACGAGCTGCTCGAGGGTCAGCTTGTCCTTCTTGAACTTGCGGATGGTCAACGCCGCGCCATCGATGGCGAGCGGCGGAGCGATGACGTTGACGCGTGAGCCGTCGGGCAGACGCGCGTCGCAGATCGGCGAGGATTCGTCGACGCGGCGGCCGACCTGGCTGACGATGCGCTGGCAGATGTTCATCAGCTGCGCCGCATCGCGGAACCGGATGCCGGTGCGCTGGATCTTGCCGGCGACTTCGATGAAGACCGTGTTCGGGCCGTTGACCATCACGTCGGAAATGTCGTCGCGCGCCAGGAGCGGCTCCAGCGGCCCGTAGCCGAGCACGTCGTTGCAGATGTCTTCGAGCAGGTCTTCCTGCTCGGCGATCGACATCACGACATTCTTGATCGTGATGATCTCGTTGACGATGTCGCGGATTTCCTCGCGCGCGGCCTGGTTGTCGAGCTTGGCGAGCTGCGACAGGTCGATGGCCTCGATCAGGGCGCCGAAAACCTGACTTTTGGTTTCATAAAAGCTCGCCGAGCGCTGGCGCTCTTCGACAGCGGGGGCCGGCGCCGGCGGCGCGGCCGGAGCCAGCGGCGCGAGCGGCGGGGAGGCGAAATCGACGCTGCGGGCCGGTACCGGTTCCGGTGGCCGGCTTGCGGTGGGGACGGCCGCCGGGACGCGCTCGAGCGAACGGGAGCCCTCATGAGAGCCGCGTCCGCCTGCCGGTCCACCGGTACCGCGTTTGCCGAACATGATGCGCTTCAACTCCTGGCCATCAGGCCTTCTTGCGGCGTTGCGTCAGCTTTTCGAGCAGGGGGGTCAGCGGTGCCAGAAGCCCAGGGCGGGCCTTGCGCGTATCCTGCCGGCCGGTCATGGCATGGGCCAGTTCGCTGAATTGCGCGGAGACCCTGTGGCCAGGTTCGATTTCGGCGATCATCTGTCCGTTATTGGCGGCGGTGCCGAACAGTTGCGGCTCGAAGGGAATGACCGCGAGCGGTTCGGCTTCCAGCGCCTTGGCAAAATCGCCCGGCTTGATCTCGGGCCGCTTGGCGACGCCGGCCTGGTTCAGCAGATAGCGCGGGGCCGAATCGTTCGGCCGCGAGGCTCGCAGGAGGTCGACGAGGTTTTTGGCGTTGCGCAGATTGCCGAGATCGGGCGCCGCGACGATCAGGATCTCGTCGGCATTGACGAGCGCGCGCTTCGACCAGGCCGTCCAGCCGTGCGGCAGATCAAGAACGATGGCCGGGATGGTCGCGCGAAGGATGTCGACCAGCGGATCGAAGGCATCGGCGCCGAAATCGTAGACCCGTTCCAGCGTTGCCGGAGCGGCGAGCAGCGACAGGCGGTCGGAGCAGCGCGACAGGAGCCGGTCGACGAAGGCGGTGTCGACGCGATCAGGCGAAAAGACCGCTTCGGCTATGCCTTGTGGCGGATCCTGGTTGAAATCAAGGCCGCCGGTTCCGAACGGCAGGTCCATGTCGGCGATGCAGGTGTCGATGCCGATGTCGCGCGAAATCGCCCAGGCGAGATTATGCGCGATTGTCGAAGCCCCCACGCCGCCTTTGGCGCCCATGACAGCAATGACGCGGCCGACCGGCTTGGCGCCCGGTGCAGAATAGAGCGCGGAAACCGACCGGATGATGTCGAGCACGCCGATCGGCGCGATCAGATAGTCGCTGACCCCGCGCGCGACCAGCTCGCGATAGAGCACGATGTCGTTGACCTGGCCGATGACGATCACCTTCGTGGTGGCGTCGCAGACCTCGGCGAGTTCGTCGAGGTGGCCGAGGATTTCATTGCGGTTGCCGACCGTTTCCAGGAGCACGACATTGGGTGTCGGCGCCGAGCGGTAGGCTTCGGCCGCCGCCGGAGCGCCGCCCATCTGGACGCGCAGATGGGCCTTGTCCATGCGCCTGTCTTCGGCCGCCTCGGCGATCGCCTCCGCAAGATCGGCGGTCTCGCAGAAGGCCTGCACCGAGATGCGCGGAACGGGGGCGATGTGCTCGTCCTGGTCCTGGTTGTGATGCGGCGTATCCTGCACGGCGTCAGCTCCCCCCCTGGGCGCCGGACCTGACATTGGTGAGCGGCACGATCGGCTGATGATCGATCTGCGGCTGCTCGCCGCGGCGATACTTGCCGATGCTGGTCTGGCGCCGCGCCGCGTCGAGCTGTCCTTCCGCGCGGGGCGTCAGAAGATCGCTCGGCCGGGCGACAATGGCGGCCAGGTTCTGCTGTGTCGCGCAGCCGAAGTTCCAGTAGGGCTTGTTGAGATTGCTCATGGCGCCGTCCGCCGGGCCGACGTCATGAGGCCATTGGCCGCATTGGCTCGCGACATAGGCGCCGTGCGACGAGACCAGGATCGGATGACGCTGGCGATAGTCCGTTGGTATGCCCTGATCCAAAGCTGCGACACGATCGTTGAAGCAGCCACCCAGCATCAGGCCGGCCGCGGCGATGAGCGCGAGGTGGATCGTCCGGGGACTATGAAATGAGGGCGCCATGTGCCGTTCCTCTCGACGATCAGTCGCGAATGAAGCCGATGGGGCCGTTGAACCGGCCTTGCGGCGGTGTGGCTCCGGCGGTGCCGTAGATGCGGTTGAGCCGGCCGATCAGCATGCCTGCGGGGTCCGATGCGTCGCGGTAATTGTCATCTGGACGGGCAAGCTGGTTCGCTGAGACGGGCCGCACGACATAGGGCGTGACGATCACCACCAGTTCCGTTTCGCCGCGCAGATAGTCGCGCGAGCGGAACAGGGTGCCGATGATGGGCAGGTTGATCATGCCCGGCAGCCCGCTGACGGCCTGACGTGTCTGCTCCTGAATGAGGCCGGCCATCACGATGGAGCCGCCGGACGGCAGCTCGACGGTCGTGTCGGCGCGCCGCGTCCGCAGTCCCGGCACGTTGATCGTATTCGTCCGCAGCGAAAACTCGTTGGAGAGTTCGCTGACCTCGACGCCGACGCGCAGGCTGATCCGTCCTTCCGACAAGACGGTCGGTGTGAAGGCGAGGCCGACGCCGAAAGGCTTGAACTGCATCGTGATGTTGCCGTCGCGGTCGCGGCCGACCGGAATCGGAAACTCGCCGCCCGCCAGAAAGCGTGCCTGCTCGCCGGAAATGGCAGTCAAATTGGGTTCGGCAAGGGTCCGGGCCAGCCCCGTCTCCTCGAAGGCCCGCACCGTACCGGTGACGACATTGTTGCCGACGCGCGTGCCCACCACCATGGCGTTCGGTGTCGGATCGATATTGTTGACGTTGAACCGGCCTTGAGTCAGCAGGCCATAGACGAAACCGCCGGCATTGCCGAGGCCGCCGGAAGCGCCCTGAAGGGCATTGATGCTTGGGTCGAAGGCCTGCAGGTTGACGCCAAGCTGCCGGATCGCCGTCCGCTGCATCTCGGAGACGGTCACCTTGAGATGCACCTGATCTCGGCCGCGGACGGCGATGGCGTTGACCACTTTCTTCTCGTCGCCAACAAGCCGGTTGGCGACTTCGATGGCCTGCTGCGCCTCGAGCGGCGTTGCGACCTGGCCGGAAACCATGACACCGTCATTGATCGCGCGAACCTCGAGGGTCGATCCGGGGGCGATGCTGCGCAAAGCCAAGCGGAGGGCTGCAAGGTCGCGGCCGACCTCGACATCGTAGCCGGCTATCTGCTGGCCCTGGGCGTCGAGGAAAAAGACATTGGTCTGGCCGACGGCCACGCCGATCAGGAACACTCGGCGGGCCGATCGGACGATGGCATTGGCAATCGCCGGATTGGCGACGATGACGTCGCGTGCGTCCCGCGGCAGGTCGATTGCCAGGGATTTGCCGACACCAAGCGTCACCGCGCGGTTGCCGGCCCCGTCGACATGCCGTCGCGCGACCGTGCTGGACTGAGCGAGGCTCGGGACGGACGAGACGGCCGCCAGCAGGAACCCGACCGCTGCGGCGCGAGCCGAGCGGCCAAGGAGGCTGAACGCGCGGGCGGCGATAGGCATTGGCGGCTCTTTCGACGATCTGGCGGACTGGTGGGATTGCGACATCATTCGGCCCCCTGTCCGGTCGTCGGCACGGATTGGGGCTGGCCGTGGCGAACGATGGTGAGGCGTCCGCCATGACGGGTGGAAAACAACGGATCGCCGTCGTCGCCGGCTTCGCCCGCAAGTGTCGCGGCGGAGGAATCGGCAAGGCTGCGCAGCGACAGCGACAAGGTGCCGAGCTCGCGCGCAAGCGCCAGCAGTTCGGCCTGGGCGGGGGTCAGCTCGAGCGTCGCGGTGCGGCCGACGATGGCCTTGTCGCCGTTCCGTTCTTCGACAACCTGGTCGATGGCGAGCACGCGGACATTGCGCAGCACGGTCGAGCTCGTATGGGTCATGCCCTCGCCCTGCGCGGCCGGCCCGGCATTTCGGCGGGCCAGGATCACGTCGACCCGGTCGTTGGGCAGGATGAAGGCGCCGGCACCGCGCGAAGGGTCGTCGATCGGAGCCGCGATCGCGCGCATGCCCGGATTGAGAATGGCCGACATGAAACCTCGGCCACCCTTGATCAGCTTTGCGGGCCGGATCGGCTCGCCATGCACGAAGGCCGTACGCGCGATCGATCCGATGGCTTCGTCCATGGCGGCCTGCCCGGTATCACCGGCGCGCCTGACGACGAAGCTGTCGGAGCCGGCTTCCTCCGGCCAGCGGCGCCATTGCAGATCGGCCGAGGTCAGCACCTTGCCCATCGGCACATCGGCGGCGGCGACGAGCACGTCGACGGTTCGTATCGCGGGCTCGGGCGCGGCGACCGGTTGCGCGACAGGCGCCGGCTCACGACGGCCGCCCAT
Source organism: bacterium YEK0313 (assembly GCA_000751295.2). Classification (NCBI taxonomy): domain Bacteria; species bacterium YEK0313. The sequence continues at coordinate 142,627 of CCMO02000003.1, read as the reverse complement.
CAGCATGGCCGCGAGTCCGCCTGCACCGAGCGCCACCGCGATGACGACGATCTGGGCCGGCCTGAGACGCATGTGACGAACCCCCAACACGGCGCGGCACGCAAAATGCAGCGCTCGATGCCGGATTTCATCAGGCAAAGGTCAACTTATGGTTAATGAGACGTGAGCAATCTGGCCCAATTGGGCTTCGACGAAGCGGCTCAGCGCACCGGCTCTCAGTGCAGAACGGATGTCATCCAGATGCTGCTAGGATAAAGCACCAGGCCAGCCGCTGCGAGGGCAATGCCATAGGGAATGCCGGTGTCCTGGTCGGTAATCCGCGCATACCATCCCTCGCCCACCAGAAACGGCGGGTGAAACGGCGCCCCGCGCAACGACAGGACGCCCATCGTCACGAAGCCGCCCAGCACCGACGACAGCAGCGCATAGTCGAGAAGCTGCGGCCAGCCGAGCCAGAGGCAGGTTGCCGCGGCGAGCTTGGCATCGCCGCCCCCGATCCAACCGAATGCGAAAAGAGTGAAGGTCACGGCGAGAACCAGCGCGCCGGCCAATGCATGCATGCCGATCGCCTGCCAGCTCATCCCGGTGACCAGGGCGAGAACCACAAAGCCGCCGATCAGGATCAGCGACACCCGGTTGGATATGGTCATGGTGAAGAGATCACTCGCCGCGGCGAATGCCATCATGGCCGGAAACACGAGAAGGATCGCAAGGTCTGTCATCGCGGGTCCATGGAATGTCTTGTACCGGGTGCGGTCTCAGCCCAGCGAGCGCCAGACGATCGCAAGGCCGCTCAGCACTCCGGTGGCGAGGGCTAGACTGACGAGGATCGACATGAAGCCCGCTGTGGCGCGAGCCTGAAAGGGGGCGTCCAGTTCGACGATGACATCCGGGCTGGCCGGATGGTATTTGCAGACCGGGATTTTCATCTCAACACGCCGAACAAGATTGAAGCCGATGGATCTGCCGAAGTCCGGCCCTATTGGAAGCGCTCATTGATCAGCGCGAAGAGTTCCTGGACCTTCGTTCCGAGCGAATAGACGACCGCAACGATTGCACCGGCGATACCGACCGCGATCAGGCCGTATTCGATGCTGGTTGCCCCCGATCGATCGCGAAGGAACAGCGTGGCGAGCCGATACATGACGTCCGTTTCCGATCTGTGCGGCCCGGCACCTCGGCAGGCGTACCGCCGGCCTGCGATCCCGCATCAACCGGTGGCGACGTCTCCGGCGGGCTTTGAATCAGATGCGGGTTGCGGCACCCCGCGGGAGACGTGATCCGCCTCGTGCGGCGGATCACGTTTTGACTCCGACCTCGCCGTCTATCGGCGCGAGGCCATTACTTCATGTTGTCGTTGACGGTCTTCAGCGCGTTGTTGACCTTGGTGCCGAGCGAATTGACGATGAAGACGATGACGGCGGCGATGCCGGCGGCGATGAGGCCGTACTCGATGGCGGTAGCGCCGGATTCGTCCTTGGCAAAGCGTGCGAGAAGGCTCTTCATGACTGACTCCTAGTGTCCACATTAAGGCGCCAGCTTGGCGCTATTCGCAGGTCTTTTCTCGACCTTTTCGAATGATGACGATGCTAGCAGTCACGTCTTGCAGCTTTGTTAAATCGAGTATGTGTTTTCCGTAAGATAGCCAATGTCTTAGGGATGGTTAATTGCCAATTTCTAATAGTATTTATTGGTTTATAATTTAACAATTGCTGAGATGAAAATCTTAACCGGCAGTTTCTCCGAATGGGAATACATGTTTAAGCCGACCACTACAGCGGTCGGGGCAATGCGTTGGGAGGTTCTCGCAGGCAGCCCCGCAGCGCTTGGCTGTGTTCGGGCGGCCAATGTCGCCGCGATTGGCAATTTATTCACCAGTTTCTGGTTGGCTCGCTGGCGGCAAATGATGTCGGTCGTCCCCGCCGGAGTGTCGAACACCATGACAACAGGGTTGCGCGATGCCGCAATGGTCGCAGCCGTCATGGCGGCTTTATGCGCAGGAATGGGCGTGTTCGGAGCCGCTTCCGCGGCGGAGCGGAGCGTCGATCAGGCGGAGCTGGCGACCCATGGCCTGACGGTGGTGATGGATCAGGCGCGCATCGTGCGCCTGCCTGCGCGCGTGAGCACGCTCGTCATCGGCAATCCTCTGATCGCCGATGCGACGGTTCAGGCCGGCGGTCTGATGGTGCTCACAGGCAAGAGCATCGGCGCGACCAATCTGATCGCGCTCGATGCGCGTGGCGAACAGCTGATGGCCGTGCAGGTCCGCGTGCGCCCCCAGGCGGATTCAGTCGTCCAGGTCTATCGCGGCGTCGAACGGGAGACCTATTCGTGCACCCCGACCTGCGAGCGGACCATGGCGATTGGCGACAATGGGCCATTCTTCGACGCGGCGCTCGGCCAGAGCCGCAGCCGTGACGCGGCCGCCTCAAGCCGGGGAGCCACCGCGGCGCCCGGCGCTGCCGCACGTTGACCTATCGCGTCAGTTTCAGTCTTTCGCGCAAGGGTTCGTTCATGGCTTTACGCTAAGAGAGGGACGCTCGAAACGCGGCCGACTATGCGTGCCCGGAGCCGGAGATGAAGGGCATGTCGGTACTGCGACGACTGCGCTCCCTAGGGCTGAGACGCCCGAGGATCGTCAAGCGCTTCGGACGGATGGCCGACGGATCGACGACCGTTGAATTCGCCCTGATCGCCATGCCCTTCTTCGTGCTGCTGTTCGGTCTGGTCGAAATCGCTCTCACCTTTTTCGCAAGCCAACTCCTGGAAACGGCGACCGCGGATGCGGCGCGCCAGATCCTGACCGGCCGCGCCCAGGCCGCCAATTTCGACCGGGCCGCTTTCGCCAATGCGGTCTGCGGCAATTTCAAGGTCCTGCTCGATTGCAGCGGTGTCGTGGTCGACGTCCAGAAGGTGGCGAGCTTCGATGCGGCCAATACCAGCGGGCCGGCGCGCAACAGCGACGGCACGGTCAACTATTCCGGCACTGGCTATGCTCCGGGCGCCGGGGGCGACATCGTGATGGTCAAGGTCTACTACGAGTGGCCGGTCATGGTGCCGACATTTGGACTGGCGGCCGGCGACCTGCCCAACGGCAAGCGCTTGCTGCAGGCGACGGCGGTTTTCCGCAATGAGCCGTTCCCGACCTCCTCGTCTCCCTCGCCGTGAAGGTGTGGTGTTCATGAACCCTCCCCCGGCTTTCATCGTGTCTCGGGCGCGCGATCTAATCGGTCGGCTGCGCCGCGATCGCCAGGGCGTCGCCGCGGTCGAGTTCGCCATCATCGTCACCCTGATGGTGCCGCTGCTTCTGGGGACTTTCGAGACGACCCAGGCGCTTCAGGCCAGCCGCAAGGTGTCGGTGGCGGCTCGCGCATTGGCGGATCTTGCCTCGCAGAGCGCCTCATTGTCCGACAACGACATGAGCAACATCCTGAACGCGACGCGCGCCATCGTCGCGCCTTTCCCGCAGAACCGGACGATCGCGGTGGTGACGGGCATTAAGATCGACGACAAGGGCAATGCCTCGGTGGCCTGGAGCGACATCTGCAACAAGGCGGGTTCCATGACCGATTCAGGCGGCAACTCGGTTGGTCAACGCCGTTCGGTCGGCAGCTCCATCACGGTGCCTGACGGTGTTAAGCCGCCGGTCGGCACGGCCGGTTTCTTGGTACTCGCCGAAGTCTACCACCGTTATGTTCCGGCCATCGGGTGGCAACTGGAAGCCGGCATCACGCTGTCGGACCGGCTCTATTCAAGCCCACGCATCGGCGCCTCGGTGAATCGGACCGGAACAAGCGCCAGCTGCACCTGACGCCGCCGCCACGCTGACGGGCCGCGGGCCGCTGGCCGTCCGCGCTACCAGGCCGTGAGGACCGGCGCATTCAGCACGAGCCCGCAATGGCGGGCCATGCCCCGGGCCGCGGTGGCCGCCGTCGCGAAGGTCGCCTGCAGGAGATAGCCCCCGGTCGGTGCTTCCCAATCCAGCATTTCGCCGGCCACGAAGACGCCGGGCAGGCGGTCGAGTTCGCCCTCGGCGCTCAGCGCGTCGCGGTTGACGCCGCCGGCGGTCGAGATGGCCCGCTCGATCGAGGCAGCGGCATGGATCGGAAGGCGCATCGTCTTGACCAGCTCCGCGAGGCGCCCGGGTTCGCGCGGCAATGGTCCGCCTGAGGCTTCGCGCATCAGGCGGATCGCCTGCGGCGCCAGGCCGAGGCGTTTCTTCAGCAGGTTCGACAACGAGTCCTTGGCCCGTCCGCCGGCGATCCGCTGCGCCACCGTCGCCGCGGCGAGGTCCGGTTTCAGGTCGATGCCAAGCCGGGCGCGGCCGGTAACGAGCGCGGCGCGGATCGGCCCCGAAAGGGCATAGATCGCCCCACCTTCGAGGCCGGCCGCCGTGATCATGGCTTCGCCTTCCGCCTTCCGGCCGGCCACGGTCAGCACGATGCGCTTCAGCGGCTCGCCGGCGAAACGTGTCGCGAAAGCCGGCGACCAGCCCATCTCGATGCCCATATTGGCCGGTTCGAGCGGTGTCACCGCGATGCCCTTGGCCTCCAGCATGGCGACCCATGCCCCGTCCGAACCCATCCGCGGCCAGCTGGCGCCGCCGAGCGCCAGCAGAACGGCACGCGCCCGGATCTCGCATGGCCCGTCCGGCGTTTCGAAACTCAATCTGCCGCCCTCGCCGACGGCGGCGAGCCGATGGCGCGTGCGCAGGGCGACGCCCGCGGCCCGAAGCCGCGCGAGCCAGACCCTGACCAGGGGCGAAGCCTTGAAGCTCTGCGGAAAGACCCGGCCGCTCGAGCCGACGAAGGTGGCTTCGCCGAGGCCGTCGGCCCAGGCGCGCAGCGCCGATGGCGGGAAGGCATCGAGGCTCGGCGCCAGCCAGCTCCGCGCGGCGCCATATTGCGCGAGAAACGGCTCGCGGCCTGCGGAATGGGTGAGATTGAGGCCGCCGCGGCCAGCGAGCAGGAATTTGCGGGCGGGCGATACGAGGCGCTCGAAGATCGTGACCTCGGCGCCGGCGCCGGCCAGCAGCTCGGCCGCGAAGAGCCCGGCCGGCCCCGCCCCGACGATCGCAATCTCGAGCTTTTCGGCCGTCATTTTGGGCATGTCCAGTCGCCATCCGCCAGCACGACCCTCGTCTGGCGCCTTTCGCCTTCCGCTGCAAGGGCATCTGATGTCAGGATGACCCCGGCAGCTCAGTGCAAAACCAAGGGAGAGGCTCATGGCTCCGGTCGTCATCGCCATCGATCAGGGAACGACCTCGTCGCGGGCCATCGTCTTCGCGCAGGACCTGTCGGTCCGCGCCGTGGCGCAGCAGGAGTTCACCCAGCACTATCCGGCCTCGGGCTGGGTCGAGCATGACGCGGACGAGATCTGGTCGAGCGTCGTCGAGACCACCCGTGCCGCCATGGCCAAGGCCGGCATCACCGCGGCCGACGTCGCCGGCATCGGCATCACCAACCAGCGCGAGACGACGGTGATCTGGGACCGGGCGACCGGCGAGCCGATCCACCGGGCGATCGTCTGGCAGGACCGGCGCACCGCCGCCGAATGTTCGAGGCTGAAGGCCGAAGGCCACGAGGCCCTGGTGGCGGCACGCTCCGGGCTGCTGATCGATCCCTATTTTTCGGGCACCAAGATCGCCTGGATTCTCGACCATGTCGAAGGCGCGCGAGCCCGCGCCGAGCGCGGCGAGCTCGCTTTCGGCACCATCGACAGCTTTCTCCTGTGGCGGCTCACCGGCGGCAAGGTGCACGCGACCGATGCGACCAATGCCTGCCGCTCCATGCTGTTCGACATTCATCGCGGCGAGTGGAACCCCGATCTCCTGCACCTCTTTCGCGTGCCGCGCGCGCTGCTGCCCGACGTGCGCGACAGCGCCGCCGATTTCGGCCTGACCGATCCGTCCCTGTTCGGCGGGCCCATCGCCATCGGCGGCATGGCCGGCGACCAGCAGGCGGCAACCGTCGGCCAGGCCTGCTTTTCGCCCGGCATGATGAAATCGACCTATGGCACCGGCTGTTTCGCCCTGCTCAATACCGGGGCGGAGGCGGTCGTCTCGCGCTCGAAGCTCCTGACCACGATTGCCTATCAGCTCGACGGCAAGCCGACCTATGCGCTCGAAGGCTCGATCTTCGTTGCGGGCGCCGCGGTCCAGTGGCTGCGCGACGGGCTCGGCATCATCAAGTCCGCCGCCGAGACCGGCGCGCTTGCAGAGGCGGCCGATCCCATGCAGGACGTTGTCCTGGTGCCCGCCTTCGTCGGGCTCGGCGCGCCCTATTGGGACGCCGAATGCCGGGGCGCGATCTTTGGCCTGACGCGCGGAACGGGTCCGCGCGAGATGGCGCGAGCAGCGCTCGAAAGCGTCTGTTTCCAGACCGCCGACCTTCTCCAGGCCATGCGCGCGGACTGGCCGGGGGCCGGCAGCACCGACACGGTGCTGCGGGTCGACGGCGGCATGGTTGCCTCCGACTGGACGATGCAGCGGCTCGCCGACCTGCTCGACGCGCCGGTCGACCGGCCGCGGGTTCTGGAGACCACCGCGCTCGGCGCCGCCTACCTTGCCGGCCTTGCCCGCAGCGTCTATCCGCCGCCCGCCGACTTTGCCCGCAGCTGGCAGCTCGAGCGGCGCTTCACGCCCGACATGGACGATCGTCTGCGCGGCGCCAAGCTGATCCGCTGGCGCGATGCCGTTGGCCGGACGCTGACCGAGCGGCCTAGCTGAGGTCGAAGGGCACCACCTTGCGGCTGTCAGAGGGCACGCGGATCTCGCGGTCGACGGGCGGCACGGCGCGCTGGTGGCAGGCGGTGCGCTCGCAGATGCGGCAGGAAACGCCGATCTTGGCGACATTGGCTTCGGCCTTCAGGTCGACGCCGTCGGAATAGATGATGTCGCCGGCATAGGAGAGCTCGCAGCCGAGACCGAAGGCATAACGCCGCACCGGCGCGCGCCAATGGGCGGCGCTGCGGGTCACCGCCCGGGCAAGCGACAGGTAGCGGATGCCGTCGGGCATTTCGGCCACCTGCACGAAGGTGCGGCCGGTCTGTTCGAAGGCTTCGTGCACGTTCCAGAGCGGACAGGCGCCGCCAAACCGGGCGAACTGGAACCGTGTTGCCGAGTGGCGCTTGATGACGTTGCCGGCGCGGTCGACCTTCAGGAAGTAGAAGGGAATGCCCTTCTGGCCGGGCCGCTGCAGCGTCGACAGGCGATGGCAGACCTGTTCGAGGCTCGCGCCGAAGATCCGGCCGAGCAGGTCGATGTCGTGGCGGGTCTCCTTCGCAGCAGCGAGGAAACGCCGGTAGGGCAGCATCAGCGCGCCGGCAAAATAGTTCGCCAGCGCGACGCGGGCAATGTCACCGGCGGCGCGCGAGCGGAAGCGGCCGCCCTCGGCGAGCGCCGCCAGCGCATCCGGCTGTTCGAGCCGGGCAATGCGGTTGGCGAGCAGGAAGGCGCGCGTCGCAGGGTCGAGCGAGCCGTCGAGCACGACCAGTTTCGGTCCGGCCTCGTAGCGTTCCATCAGGTCGTCGCCGAGATTGGCATTGGCGTCGACGGTGATGCCGTGGCGGCTCGCCAGATAGCCGCTCAGCACCTGCAGCCGGTCGCTCGCCGCGGCAAGTCCCAGCCGTTCGGCGAGGTCCTCGGCGGCCCGGTCGAGATCGTCGACATAGTTGTCGACGTAGTGGAAATAGTCGCGCACCTCCTCATAGGGCAGCAGCGCGGCTTCGCCTTCCTCGCCGACCGGCGGCGGCAATGGCGCATCGCCCGCCGCCTGCAGGCGTTCGCGCAGCCGCCGCGCGGTCTGGTGCAGGCGCAGGAAGGCCCGGGCGAAGGCCGGGCTGTCGGATGCGACGCGCTTCAGGTCCTGCAGGCCCGGCGCATTCTCGGCCAGCAGCGGGTCGGCCGCCGCCTCGCGCAGGTCGGTGACCAGGCGATCGGTGTCGTCGACCGCAAAGGTCGCGAGATCGACGCCGAACGTCTGGCCGAGCGCCACCAGCACGCTTGCCGTGACCGGGCGCTGGTTGTTCTCGATCTGGTTGAGATAGCTCACCGACAGGCCGAGCCGCTGGGCGAAGGCAGTCTGGGTGAGCCGCGTGCCTTCGCGCAGGCGGCGAAGGGCCGGGCCCACAAAAACCTTCCGGGACATGGCGCCCTTCCTGGATGATGATACCGTCTGGTCGTTCGACCTAGATCGAAGCACATCCGCCGGACGATAGAAAAGCAAAATTTTCGCAATTTTGCAGCATGACCTTTCGCATTTTGACGCCGCCAGGGCCGGTGTTAGCGTTTGTCTCAGGTGCTTGAAGCCATCCGACACGAGGGATTTCACATGACGAACCTCGCTCAGCCGATGCCGCGCGAAACATTCGCATTCGCCGTTCACCACCCCTTCCCGATCGTCGCCGAAACGCTGGATGCGCTGGTGCGCGCCAACCATCCGGGCGCGACCGTGGTGGACGAAAGCCGGGCCGAGCTCGTCATCACCACGCTCGACGCCCTGGACGGGCTTGAAATCACCCCCGGGACCCGCGTCGCCGTGCTTGTCGACCATGCCGATCGCCGGCCGGTGCAGGATGCGCGCAACCGCGGCGCCGTCGCCGCCCTGCCGCTCGACCTCCCTGCCGATCATCTGCGCGCTGCGCTCGGCGCCGTGCTGGCGGGCCGGTCCTGGTGGCCGGTCGTCGCCAACGTCGATCCGGAAGGCCAGGCGCCGGCCTCGCGCCGCCTCGATGCGCTGTCCGGCCAGCAGTTCAAGGTGCTCGACCTGATGAGCCGCGGCCGGCTGAACAAGCAGATCGCCTATGACCTCGGCATTTCCGAGGGCACGGTGAAGTCCCATGTCTCCTCGATCCTGCGCAAGCTTGGCGTCGAACGCCGGACGCAGGCCATCGCCACCTTCATCACGGCGGGCGAGGCGGCCCGCGGCCCGGTCCGTACGACCATCGGGCCGGTCGCTGCCCATCTCTCGCGGGCGACCCACGCCGCGCGCTGAGAAAGCCGCCCGCCTGTCATTGCGGCGCCATGGCGCGCAATCAAAGACAATGGCGGGCCGTGGCGCGCTGTGCTGAAGTCGGTGGCATCGGCGCGCACGGCGCTGATGCCGTCAGGGAGGCACGGATGAGATTGTCGATGGGCCGGGTCGTCGTCGCAGCGGCCGTTCTCGCCGGCTCCGCTGGCCTTGCCCATGGCCAGCGCGCGCCGCGATGCGGCGACCTCTGGCTGGAGCGCAATCAGATCTACAAGGATGCGGGCTATTGCTTCCGCACGCGCGCGGCCATCGCCTATTTCGGCAATGCCGGCTGCATGTACGACCGCCAGTCCGACGTGCCGCTGTCGCAGACGCAGCGGCGCATCATCGCCGACATCGTCAGGCTCGAGCGCAATCTCGGCTGCGGCAACGACTGACGGCGTCATGGACCGCCCGTCGCGCCGGGCCGCGCTTGCAGGGCTCGCCGTTTTGCCGTTCGGATGCCGCGCCGCCACGGCCGCCGGCCCGCCGCGACGGCGGCTCGACCATCTGGTCGCAAGCTATCCCGATCATCTGCAGGCGGTGGCGGACGATAGCCTCCTCTGGCGCGACGGCGCCCGCATGGCCATCGGTGCCGGCCGGCCGGAACGTCCGTTCGAGGTCATGCTGCGTTCCGCGACCATTGCCGATCAGCTGCGCCAGACCTATGAGCGCGGCCCGCCGCAAGGGCCGCCGCCGCGCGACCACAGTCCGGGGCGGCTGCGCAACACCGCCTTCTTCGCCAAGATGTATGGCGACTGCGCGCGCGGCGAAGTGGCCGGCCGGATGCGGCCGGTCGCCTGGATGCCGGCAAGCGGCCGGCAGACGCTGCAGGTGACCGAGATCAATGATGTCGCCGCCCGGCTCGAGCGGATCATCGTGGAGCTCGAACGCCTGCCGGATCGGCTGAAGGCCTTCCTGGTGCCTTCGGCCGGCACCTACAATTGCCGGGCTGTGGCCGATACCGGCCTTCCGAGCATGCACGGCTCGGGTGCGGCCATCGACATCAATGTCGCGAAATCGGACTATTGGGCCTGGGCGCGCCGGCGCGGCGAGATCGCCTACCGCAACCAGATCCCGTTCGAGATCGTTGGCCTTTTCGAGGACGCCGGCTTCATCTGGGGCGGCAAATGGTATCATTTCGATACCATGCATTTCGAATATCGCCCGGAACTGCTCGTCTGATCGGCAGGGCCGGCCGGACGCCGACGCGTCGGGCCGGCCAGGGCCTCGCGAATTGCTGCGCGAGGACAGCGATTTGCGAGACGAGACCATCGGTCATCCGCGAGGATCGCTCGCGTTACAGGATGAACCGGCTGAGATCGGCATTGGCGGCGAGATCGCCGACCGTCTTCTTCACATAGTCGCCGTCAATGGTCACCGTCTCGCCGGCGCGGTCGGGCGCGGTGAAGGAGATCTCGTCCAGCACCCGCTCCATGATCGTCTGCAGCCGCCGCGCGCCGATATTTTCGACCGAGGCATTCACGCTCACCGCAAGATCGGCAATGGCGTCGATGGCATCGTCGGTCAGGACGAGGTTGAGGCCTTCCGTGCCCATCATCGCGATCGACTGCTTGATCAGGCTCGCCTCGGTCTCGGTCAGGATCCTGCGGAAATCCTCGCGGGTCAGGGCATTGAGCTCGACCCGGATCGGCAGGCGGCCCTGCAGCTCGGGCAGCAGGTCCGAGGGCTTGGCCACATGGAAGGCGCCCGAGGCGATGAACAGGATGTGGTCGGATTTGACCGGCCCATGCTTGGTCGAGACGGTGGTGCCCTCGATCAGCGGCAGAAGGTCGCGCTGCACGCCCTCGCGCGAGACGTCGCCGCCGACCCGCGCGCCTTCGCGGGCGCAGATCTTGTCGATCTCGTCGATGAACACAATGCCGTTGTTCTCCACCACCTTGATGGCTTCCTGCACCAGCGTGTCCTGGTCGACCAGCTTGTCGGCCTCCTCCTGGATCAGCGGCTGATAGGCCTGCTTCACGGTGGTGCGGCGCTGCTTGGCCCGGCCGCCCATCATCTTGCCGAGCATGTCGGAAAGATTGGCGATGCCGATCTGGCCGCCGGGCATGCCGGGAATGTCCATCATCGGCAGGTTGGACGGCTGGCTCGTCACCTCGATGTCGATTTCTTTGTCATCCATCTCGCCGGCACGCAGCTTCTTGCGGAAGCTGTCGCGGGTCGCCGGCGAGGCGGTGGCGCCGACCAGCGCGTCGAGCACCCGCTCCTCGGCGGCCAGATGCGCCTTGGCCTGCACCTCGCGCCGCTTGGTCTCCCGCACGATGGAAATGCCGACCTCGACGAGGTCGCGGATGATCTGCTCGACGTCGCGGCCGACATAGCCGACCTCGGTGAACTTGGTTGCCTCCACCTTCAGGAACGGCGCATTGGCGAGCTTGGCAAGGCGACGCGAAATCTCGGTCTTGCCGACGCCGGTCGGACCGATCATCAGGATGTTTTTCGGCAGGACCTCCTCGCGCAGCGTCTCGTCGAGCTGCAGACGGCGCCAGCGGTTGCGCAGCGCGATCGCCACCGCGCGCTTGGCCTTGTCCTGGCCGATAATGTGGCGGTCGAGTTCGGAAACAATCTCACGGGGGGAAAAATCGGTCATCCGATGGTCTCGATCACCACGTTGTCATTCGTATAGACGCAAATATCGGCCGCGATCTTCATCGCCTTGCGCACGATCGCCTCGGCCGGCTGATCGGTGTCGGCAAGCGCGCGCGCCGCAGCGAGCGCATAATTGCCGCCGGAGCCGATCGCCATGATGCCGCCCTCGGGTTCCAGCACGTCGCCCGTGCCGGTCAGGATCAGCGACACGTCCTTGTCGGCGACGATCATCATCGCTTCCAGCCGCCGCAGGTAGCGGTCGGTGCGCCAGTCCTTGGCAAGCTCGACGGCCGCGCGGGTCAGCTGGCCGGGATACTGCTCGAGCTTGCCTTCGAGACGCTCGAACAGCGTGAAGGCATCCGCGGTCGCGCCGGCGAAGCCGGCAATGACATCGCCCTTGCCGAGCCGGCGGACCTTGCGGGCATTGGACTTGATCACGGTCTGGCCGAGGCTCACCTGGCCGTCGCCGCCGATCACTACCTGGCCGCCCTTGCGGACCGAGCAGATGGTTGTCGCGTGCCAGCCGGGAAAGGCGGTGTCACTCTTGGTCATGATCGCTCTTGGGTGTGGAACTGCAAAGCAAGCCCGTCATTTAGGCTTGTTATGCGGGAGCGCAAGCGTCATGGCGGTCACCCCTGCCGCCTGCGCCGCGGCGCTGGCTGCGGCGCGGCCCCGCGCCAGGCGGCCGTCAGCAGCGCCTCGACGAGGCTGCGGTCGGCGGCCGCGAGCTTCAGCTGCGTCCAGCCCTGGCGGCCCCAGGCATTGGGAATGGCGCCGAGCAGATCGGGGGCGCTGTCGACATAGATCGGCTGCTCGTCCGGCGTCAGCTTGACGTTCATGTCGTGACCATCGGCCGAGAAGGTCGCGAAGATGCGACCCTTGGCCACCTTCACCGCCGTCCGGTCGAAATGCGGCGCCGCGCTCGTGTCCGGCAGTCCGAGCGCCAGTTCGAGGGCTTCGTCGCGGGTCATGATTTCGCTCCGGCGCTTTCGTTCCGAACCTGGTCTAATCTCCAATACCCGGCTGGCAGACAATATTTACCTAGCGTCAATTTCAAAAAGACAAAAATGGATGACCGCACGTGTCTGCTTTGGCATGCGAAGAAACCATCCGGCGTTTTTCATGGTCATCGATACTATCGCAAATCGTTTCGGACCTCGTCTGCGTCGTCTCGCCGCCGCCGTCCTCGCCATCCTCTTGGTGGTGGCCGTTCCAATCCTGATCGCGGCGGGGCTTGCAATGCGTACCGGGATCGAGGTCGATCCGAACCCGGGCTCTCAAGGCAGGAACGACGTCGATCTCTACCAGGACATGATCGCCGCCGTGCGGAGCGGCCAATCGTACTATGTGGCCGTCGCAAATGCACATCGTGCCGATGGTTACCCGCTGCACCCGTTTGTTACGGTCCGACCGCCGCTTTCAGCCTATGCACTGTCGATATTGCCCAACGAAACCTGGCGTGAATGGGGCTTGATGGCGCTTACGCTCGTCACGCTGGCGCTATGGTGCCGCCGTCTCGCGGACGTCGCTCCCAATCGCGTCTTTTTTGCCCTGGCCGTCGTGCTGCTGTCGAGTGGCCTCGGCTTGACGCTCAGTCTGGTGCCCTATGCGCTCCACGAAAGCTGGGCTGCGGTTCTGATCGCCCTCTCGCTGGTCGTGCGCCAACCCAACCGTTTTCTGCCGAGCGTGGCCCTGGGCCTGGTCGCAGCCCTTTGGCGGGAGCTTTCGATCCCCTATCTCGTCGCGATGGCCGCCATGGCCTGGAGGGACGGGCAGCCGAGGGAGGCACGAGCATTCGCTCTGGCGGTCGTGGTTGCGGGTGCGGCCCTCGCAGCGCATGCATGGGCGGTCAGCACCGTCGTGGTGCCGGGTGACGCCCGGTCGCCGGGTTGGCTCACGATCGGCGGCTGGCAGCAGGTCCTGCGTGCCACCAATTATAATGCGCTGCTCCTGCTCCTCCCGGCATGGGTCGTTGCCGTCACCACGCCGCTCGCCTTGTTCGGCCTGACGGCGGCGCGCGGGCCCGTCGGGCGTCGCCTTGCGCTCATCGTGTTCGGTTATGCCTTCGCCTTCATGATATTGGGGCGGGAGAACAATCATTATTGGGGCGTCATGATCGCGCCGCTGCTGCCGCTCGGGCTGCTCTACCTGCCCGATGCCATCGACACTTGCGCGAAAGCCGTTCGCGGCCTGTCTGATGACGAGCGGTCTGCGGCTCCCGAAGCTCCGTCCCAGGCATCGCCCGGCGGGGCGCCGCCGGCGACGCTTGCCTGCCTCTGATCGCGCGCCTTGCGGAACGCCGCATGAAGCCGGGATGGCGGGCATCGCATCGCGCGACAGCCGCTCGGGTTTTCTTCACGTCACGCCGCTGGTAGAAGACGCGGCAATCCGCGTGGAGAGAGCTATGCGCAAGGCCTCGGTCAGCCGCACCACCAAGGAGACCGACATCACCGTTTCGGTCGATCTCGACGGCGCCGGCACCGCCGACGTCGCGACCGGTGTCGGCTTCCTCGACCACATGCTCGATCAGATCGCCCGCCACGGCATGATCGACCTGACGGTGAAGGCGACGGGCGACCTGCATATCGACGACCATCACACGGTCGAGGATGTTGGCATCGCGCTCGGCCAGGCGGTGCGCAAGGCGCTCGGCGACATGAAGGGCATCACCCGCTATGCCGATCTGCACCTGGCGATGGACGAGGCGCTGACGCGTGTCGCGATCGACGTGTCCGGACGGCCCTTCCTGGTGTTCCGCACCAGCTTTCCGCGCGAGAAGATCGGCACGTTCGACACCGAGCTGGTGCGCGAATTCTTCCAGGCCTTCGCGATGAACGCCGGCATCACGCTGCATGTCGAGACGCTCTACGGCGACAATGCCCATCACATTGCCGAAAGCTGCTTCAAGGGCCTGGCCCGGGCGCTGCGCGCAGCCTTTGCGATCGACCCGCGCCGCGCCGGAGAGATCCCCTCCACCAAGGGCGTGCTCTGATGGCGCTGAAGAGCTTCACCGTTCACGCGGCCCCCGGCCAGGCCGGGCGCGACCCGGACAGCGCGCTGCGCTTCGTGCCGGACACCTTCTCCCTCATCGCCTTCATCGCGCCCTGGGCCTATTTCCTCTGGCACCGGATGTGGCTGGTGACGGTCGCCTATCTCCTCGCCGTCGGCGTCGTCATTCTGGGCCTCGGTGCCGCCGGCCTGACCGGCCCCGTCGTCGCCGCCATCGGTTTCGTCTTCAATCTGATCATCGGGCTCGAGGCGACCAATCTGCGGCGCTGGACGCTCGACCGCAGCGGCTTCCGCGAACAGGCCGTGGTCGTCGCGGCCAGCCGCGACGAGGCCGAGCGGCGCTATTTCGCCGAGCGTGAGGCGGCGCTGGCGCCGCTCCCGCCGCCGGCCGGCCCGCCCTCGGCCTATCCGGCCGCCGCGGCGCCCCAGCATGTGATCGGGCTGTTCCCGGAGGCCGAAGGCGGCGCACGGAGCCCCAGATGACGGTTGCCCCACAATGACAGTCGCGATCGTCGATTACGGTTCGGGCAATCTGCACTCCGCGCAGAAGGCCTTCGAGCGGATGGCGCGTGAGCGCGGCCTGAATGTCGAGGTCAGCGTCACCGCCGATCCCGAGGTCGTGCGCCGCGCCGACCGCATCGTGCTGCCGGGTGTCGGCGCCTTCGCCGATTGCCGGAACGGCCTCGTCGGCGTTGCCGGCATGGTCGAGGCGATGACCGAGGCGGTGCGCGGCCGGGGCCGGCCCTTTTTCGGCATTTGCGTCGGCATGCAGCTCATGGCCGGCCGCGGCCTCGAAAAGGAGATTACGGCCGGGCTCGGCTGGGTGCCTGGCGACATCGACCTGATCCGGCCGGCCGATGCCGCGCTGAAGATCCCGCATATGGGCTGGAACACGCTCGATGTCCGGCGCGATCATGCCGTGCTCCGGGGCATTCCGACCGGGCCGGACGGCCTGCACGCCTATTTTGTCCATTCCTATCACCTCAGCGCCGCGGCGGCCGACATCGTCGTCGCGGAGGCCGATTATGGCGGGCCGGTCACGGCGATGATCGCCCGCGACACCATGATCGGCACGCAGTTCCACCCCGAGAAGAGCCAGCGCCTCGGCCTGACCCTGATCGGCAATTTCCTGGAGTGGCGGCCGTGAGGCTTTTTCCCGCGATCGACCTCAAGGAGGGCCGCTGCGTCCGCCTGAAACAGGGCGACATGAACCAGGCGACGGTCTATTCCGACGACCCGGCTGCCCAGGCGCGCGCCTTCGAGGCGCTCGGCTTCGACTATCTGCACGTTGTCGACCTCGACGGCGCCTTCGCCGGCAAGCCGGTCAATGCCGCCGCGGTCGAAGCGATCAGGCGGGCGACGCGGTTTCCGGTCCAGCTCGGCGGCGGCATCCGCGACATGAAGACGGTCGAGGGCTGGCTCGGCAAGGGTGTCACCCGCGTCATCATCGGCACCGCCGCGGTGCGCGATCCCGACTTCGTCCGGGCCGCCGCGAAGGCCTTTCCCGGCCAGGTGGCCGTCGGCATCGACGCCCGCGACGGCTGGGTCGCGGTCGAAGGCTGGGCCGAGACCTCGACGCTCGCGGCCGAGGATCTCGCGCGCCGCTTCGAGGATGCCGGCGTCGCTGCCATCGTCTATACCAACATCGCCCGCGACGGCATGCTCTCGGGCATCGACTGGGACGGTACCATCGGCCTTGCCGACGCGGTCGCCATTCCGGTCATCGCCTCGGGCGGCCTTGCCTCCATGGACGATGTCCGCACGCTGGCCTCGCCGCGCGCGGCCAAGCTTGCCGGCGCGATCACCGGCAAGGCGCTCTATGACGGCCGGCTCGACCCGCGCGAGGCCCTCGGCCTGCTCAAGGCCGGAGGCCGGCCATGACTTTCCGCGAGGCCGGAGGCCGGCCATGACTTTCAAAGTGCGCATCATTCCCTGCCTCGACGTCAAGGACGGCCGGGTGGTCAAGGGAGTGCAGTTCGTCGATCTCGTCGATGCCGGCGACCCGGTCGAGGCCGCCAAGGCCTATGACGCGGCGGGCGCGGACGAACTGACCTTCCTCGACATCACCGCGAGCTCGGACAATCGTGCCACCATGTTCGACGTCGTGCGGCGCACCGCGGAGGCCTGTTTCATGCCCCTGACGGTCGGCGGCGGCGTGCGCACGGTCGATGACATCAGGGCTCTGCTGACGTCGGGCGCCGACAAGGTGTCGATCAACACCGCGGCGGTCACCGACCGCGCCTTTGTCGGCCGGGCTGCGGACAAGTTCGGCAATCAGTGCATCGTCGTCGCCATCGACGCCAAGAAGGTCTCGGGCGCCGGCGAAACCGATCGCTGGGAGATCTTCACCCATGGCGGGCGCAAGCCGACCGGCATCGATGCGGTCGCCTATGCCCGCGAGGTGGTGGCGCTGGGCGCCGGCGAGATCCTGTTGACCTCGATGGACCGGGACGGCACCAAGAGCGGCTTCGATCTCGCCCTGACCCGGGCGGTTGCCGACGCCGTCCCGGTGCCGGTCATCGCCTCCGGCGGGGTCGGCACGCTCGACCATTTCGTCGACGGCGTGGCCAAGGGCGGCGCCACCGGCGTGCTGGCGGCCTCCGTCTTCCATTTCGGCACCTTCACCGTACCCGAGGTGAAGCGGCACATGCGGGCGGCCGGGCTCGCCGTCAGGATGGACGGCCTCGCGCCATGATCCCCGTCGACACCTTGCTGGTCCTCGCCGGCCTCTGGCTGATCGCAGTGATCACGCCGGGGCCGAACACGCTCCTGTTCGTGGCCGTCGGCCTCTCCTCGCCGACCCGCTCGCTGCTGGCCGTGGTGGCCGCCGTGCTGATCGGCACGCTGTGCTGGGGCCTTGCCGGATTGTTCGGCCTGTTCTGGCTGTTCGAATTGTTCCCCGCGGCCGCCATCGCCATCAAGGTGCTTGGCGGCGCCTATCTCGCCTGGATGGGCCTGCGCCTGATCCGCCGCAACATGGCGCCACCGGCGGCGACGGGCAGGCTGCGCGCGCCTGCGCTCGGCACCCGCAAGGCCTTCGTCACCGGCCTCGTCACCGCGCTCGGCAATCCGAAATCGCTGGTTTTCGTCTCGTCGCTCTTTGCTGTCACGCACCTCGCCGAGCAGCCGCTCGGCATCGGCCTCATGGGCGTCGCGCTGATGGTCGCGATGTCGGCGACCTATTACCTCGTCTTCGCCTTCATCCTGCGCAAGCTGCCGGTGGCGCGCGGGCCGAGCCGCATGGGCCGCGCCGTCGGTGCCGGCGCGGGCCTCGTCATGATCGCCTATGGTGGCAAGATGATCTGGGAGCGCTGAGCGCGGCTGCTCAGAGCTGGAAGCCGTTCTCGGCGGCGAGCGATTTCAGATCGGCCTCCGGCCGGGCCCCCATATGGCTGATGATCTCGGCGGCGCAGAGCGCGCCGAGGCCGAGCGATGCTTCGTGGCCGAGGCCCCGGGCAAGCCCGGCGAGGAAGCCGGAGGCAAAGAGGTCGCCGGCGCCGGTCGTGTCGACCACACGCGCGACGGGGAAGGCCGGCACCGAGACCAGCTCGTTGCCCTCGGCCGCCAGCGCGCCCTCTTCACCGCGGGTCACGACCGCGAGCCGCGCGTCGGCACGCAACGCATCGAGCGCCGTCGCGAAATCCGAGGTCTGATAGAGCGATTTCAATTCGCTCTCGTTGGCGAAGACGATGTCCACGACCTTGTCGCGCAGCAGCTGAAGGAACTCGTCGCGATAGCGGTCGACACAGAACGAATCGGACAGCGTCAGCGCCACGCGCCGGCCGGCGCCATGGGCGATCGTGGCGGCCTTCAGGAAGGCCTGCTTGGCCGGCGGCGGATCCCAGAGATAGCCTTCGAGATAGGTCACGCCGGCATTGGCGATGGTGTCCTCATCGACATCCTCGGGCGACAGCAGCTGGGCCGCGCCGAGATAGGTGTTCATGGTGCGCTCGCCGTCGGGCGTCACCAGGATGAAGGAACGGGCGGTGGCCGGCCCGTCCTCCGCGAGGCGGGTCGGGAAATGCACGCCGGCGGCCTTGATGCCGTGGCTGAAAGTGTGGCCGAGCGGGTCGTTCTTGACCTTGCCGATGAAGCCGGGCGCAAGGCCCAGCATGCCGCAGCCGACGATGGTATTGGCCGCCGAGCCGCCGGAAATCTCCACCGTCTGCGTCATGGCGCCGTAGATCGCCTCGGCGCGCGGCTCGTCGATCAGCATCATCGCGCCTTTCTGCATGTCGAGCTTGGCGATGAGGTCGTCCTGGATGCGGGCGAGCACGTCGACGATGGCATTGCCGATGCCGGCAACGTCGTAGCGGGCCTTGGACATGAAACGGGTTCTCCGCAGGATCTCTTGGAAACTCCGGCCGCCCTCTACACGTTGCGGCCGGCGCGGGCAATGTCGGCGCCGGTTCGGCGCTTGACCTTTCGAAAGGTTGACATGAGCCGCCAGTCTGTTTGCCTGGGGCCGGAGCTGGTGTCCTGAAACCCGAAACGCGCGGCGTCCGATACCGGGCGGGCGTGGTTTCGAAGTCGCGGCACAGGGGGTGGCAGGTGAAGGAGGACACAGCGATGCAGCTCGGCATGGTGGGGCTTGGCCGGATGGGCGCCAATATCGTGCGTCGCCTGATCCGCGCGGGTCATTCCTGCGTGGTCCACGACACCAATCCGGAGGCGGGCAAGGCGCTGGCCGCAGAAGGCGCGGTCAATGCGACCAGCCTCGCCGCGCTCGTCGACACGCTCTCCGCCCCGCGCGCGGTCTGGATCATGCTGCCGGCGGGCACGGTCACCGAAAACACCATCACGGAATTGGCTGCCCTGCTCGCGCCGGGCGACACGATCATCGATGGCGGCAATACCTATTGGAAGGACGACATCCGGCGGGCCCAGGCGCTGGCTGCCAAATGCCTGGCCTATCTCGATGTCGGCACGTCGGGCGGCGTCTGGGGCCTGGAGCGCGGCTATTGCCTGATGATCGGCGGCGACAAGGACGCCGCCGACCGGCTCGACCCGATCTTTTCGGCGCTCGCGCCGGGTCGTGGTGCGATCCCGGCGACGCGCCATCGCGGCGAGACCCACGCCTCGACCGCCGAGCGCGGCTATCTCCACTGTGGGCCGAGCGGCGCCGGCCACTATGTGAAGATGATCCATAACGGCATCGAATACGGCATGATGCAGGCTTTTGCCGAAGGGTTCGACATCCTGCGCAATGCCGGCTCGGAACGGCTGCCGGCCGAGCAGCGCTACGATCTGGCGCTGGCCGATATCGCCGAGGTCTGGCGCCGGGGCAGCGTCGTCACCTCCTGGCTCCTGGACCTGACCGCCGAGGCCCTGGCCGAGGACGGCGCGCTCACCGGCTTTTCCGGCCATGTCGACGATTCAGGCGAAGGTCGCTGGACGGTCGAGGCGGCGGTGGAACAGGCAACCCCGGCCGAGGTGCTGACCTCGGCGCTCTATACCCGCTTCCGCTCGCGTCAGGACCACACCTTCGCGGAGAAGATGCTCTCGGCCATGCGCAAGGGTTTCGGCGGCCATCAGGAGCCCAAGAAGACCGCATGACCACGGACGGCGCGACCAGGGAACCTCTCGGCGCGGCGCTGCCGGCGGCGATCATCGTCATGGGCGTCTCCGGCAGCGGCAAGTCGACGGTCGGAGCCGCGCTTGCCGCGGCGCTCGGCTGGGATTTCCGCGACGGCGATGCCTTTCACCCGCCGGCCAATGTCGAGAAGATGCGCGCCGGGGCGCCGCTCACCGATACCGACCGCTGGCCCTGGCTGGATGCCATTGGCCGCCATGCCGCCGACCGCGATGCGGCAGGCGGTCACGTGGTCATCGCCTGCTCCGCCCTGCGCCGGGTCTATCGCGACCGGCTGCGGGCATCGGGTGCGACGATGCGCTTCGTGCACCTTGCCGGCAGTTTTGGGCTGATCGATGCCCGCATGGCGGCGCGGCGCGATCATTTCATGCCGCCGAGCCTGCTCGAAAGCCAGTTCGCGACGCTCGAGCCGCCGGAACCGGACGAAGCCGTCATCGTCGTCCCGGTCGAGGCAGCGCCCGGGACGATCGTCGCCGCCATTCTCGACCGGCTCAGCGCGCCGGCTTAGCGGCCGGGGAAGGCCTTGCGATGCCGACCGATGTCGGCGAGCGCCCCAGCCCGGACCGTGGCCATGTCGCATTCGCCGATGACGATGCCGTAACCCGCCGCCGCGAGCTGCGAGGCGTCGCGGCCGGGGATCGGGATCGTGCCGAGCGCCTTGCCGGCCGCGCGCGTCGCCAAGGCCGCCGCGTCGATGCTCGCCAGGACATCGGGCGCATCGAGCTGGCCGAGCTTGTCGAGCGAGCCGGCGAGATCGTTGGCGCCGATGAACAGGCAGTCCGCGCCGTCGAGCGCGGCCATCTCGCCGGCAATGCGCGCGGCGCCGGCGCTTTCGATCTGCAGGGCGAGGAAGGTTTCCTCGTGCGCGGTCTGGGCATAGGTCTCGTCGAAACCGTAGAGTCCGGACCGGGCGACCGAGGCGGCATAGCCGCGCCGGCCGCGCGGCGGGAAGCGGCAGGCGGCGATGATCGCTCTGGCCTGGTCGAGCGTGTCGACCATCGGAACCATGAGCGAATGGATGCCGGCATCGAGCAGCCGCTTGAAGTGGCTCGGATCATGGCCGGGCACGCGCACCATCGCCTCGCCGCCGCCGGCCTCGACCGCGCGCACGCAGGCCAGCACGTCGGCGACGTCGATCGGCGTATGCTCGGTGTCGACGAGCACGATGTCGTAGCCGGCGAGCGCATAGAGCTCGCAAATGGCCGGCGAACCGGAGAAAACCCAGGCGCCGAGGAGGTTTTCGCCGGCCATGGCGCGGCGTTTCATGCGGTTGCGGATCATGGAATGTCTCCTGGAAGCGAGGGGCTCATGTCGGCATGAGCGGAATGTCGCGGGCGGCGATCCTGAGCGCGGCCGCGGCAATGGCCTCGGCCTCCGGCAGGCTCGGCTGGGCGCCGAATGCGGTGCAGGCGAGCGAGCCGGCGGCCGTGCCGTGCTCGACGGCGCTGACGAGGCCGCGCCCCGCCGCAAGGGCGGCCGCGAATGCCCCGCAAAAGGCGTCGCCGGCCGCCGTCGTGTCGACCACCGCTACCGGCAATGCCGGCACCAGGCAGCGCACGCCGTCACGCCAGGCGACCGCGCCCTCGGCGCCGAGCGTCACCACCGCGGTCTTGCCGAGCTGCCGGTCGATCTCCCGGGCGATCGCTTCCGGTTCATCTGAGGCGAGGCCGAGGCCGGCGCCAAGGGCGAGGACCTCGTGCTCGTTGACGATGACGATATCGACCAGCGCCATCAGCGCGGCCGCGACCGGCCCTGCCGGGGCCCGGTTGAGCAGCACGGTCATCTGACGCGCCTTGGCCCAGCGCGCGGCGGCGAGGTTCTCCGCTTCGGGCACTTCCCACTGCAGCATCAGAATGTCGCCGCCGGCCACGGCGAGCCGGTCGAGGGCGCCGGCGCTCGCCTGGGCATTGGCGCCGGCCGCGACGACGATCTGGTTGCGCCCGCCGGCATCGACCGCGATGAAGGCGGCGCCCGTCGGCGCATCGACCCGGGCGATGCCCGAAAGATCGACGCCGGCCGCGGCGAGAGCGCTCAGCGCCGTCTCGGCGAAGGCGTCGCGCCCGACCGATCCGACCAGCGCGACCTCGGCGCCCGCGCGCCGCGCCGCCAGCGCCTGGTTCGCGCCCTTGCCGCCAGGGACCACCTGATAATCGGGACCGAGCACGGTTTCTCCGGCGCGCGGCAGGTCCGGCACGCGCGCGACCAGGTCGATGTTGATGGAGCCGAAAACGACGATCATGGGCCGCGAGGCTGGCTTGTCCGAAGGCTTCCGGTCAAGGCGCCGGTAGCAGGGCGGCAATGCGCCCCAATATAAGCAGGGCGGTGCGATCACGGATTTTGATTTGCCCTCGCCGGAACCGCACGTCATGGACAGGGCATGAAACAGGCAGCGATCGAGACCAGCGCCCTGATCAAGGACTACGGCGCCGTGCGCGCCGTGGACGGCCTGACGCTGGTCCTGCCGGCCGGCTCGACCACCGCGCTGCTCGGCGGCAACGGCGCCGGCAAGACGACGACGATCGCCATGATCATGGGCTTGACCTTGCCGACCTCGGGCGAGGTCCATGTGCTCGGCACCGACATGGCGCGGCGTCGGCACGACATCCTCCACCGGATGAATTTCGAAAGCCCCTATGTCGACATGCCGAACCGGCTCACCGTGCGGCAGAATCTGACGGTATTCGGCAAGCTCTACGGCGTTGCCGACCTTCGCGACCGGATCGGAGCGCTCGCCGCCGATCTCGACCTCGGAGATTTCCTCGACCGGCCGACCGGCAAGCTCTCGGCCGGCCAGAAGACCCGCGTCGCGCTCGCCAAGGCGCTGATCAATGATCCGGAGGTGCTGCTGCTCGACGAGCCGACCGCTTCGCTCGATCCCGATACTGCCGATTGGATCCGCAGCCATCTCGAGCGCTACCGCTCCCGCCGCGGCGCCACCATCCTGCTTGCCTCGCACAATATGGGCGAGGTCGAGCGGCTGTGCGATCGCGTGGTAATGATGAAGCGCGGCCGCATCGAGGACGACGGCTCGCCGGCCGAGCTCATTGCCCGCTACGGCCGCAGCAATCTGGAGGAAGTGTTCCTCGACGTCGCCCGTGGACGCAAGGAGGCGGCTGAGTAATGACCCATCCGGTTCGGCAGGCTCGCACCCGCGTCAAGATCTGCTGCATCTCCTCGGCCGAGGAGGCGCGCCTGGCGATCGCGGCCGGCGCCGACGCGCTCGGCTTCGTCGCGGGCAGGCCGTCCGGTTCCGGCATCGTCGACGATGCGACGATCCGCGCGGTCGCCGACGAAGCACCGCCGCCGGTTGCGAGCTTTCTGCTGACCCCGCACCTGAAAGGCGCCGACATCGTCGCGCATCTGCGCCTCTGCGGCACCAATACGGTGCAGATCGTCGACCATGTCGATCCGGCCGAGCATGCGGTCATCGCCGGGGCGCTGCCGCTCGTCCGCCGGGTCCAGGTGATCCATGTCGAAGGCCCCCGGACGCTGGATCTGATCCCGGTCTACGAGCCCCATATCCATGCCTTCCTGCTCGATTCCGGCAAGCCCGGCGGCAGCATGCGCGAGCTCGGCGGCACCGGTCGCACCCACGACTGGCAGGTCAGCGCGGAGTTCGTGCGCCGGTCGCGGCGGCCGGTCTTCCTCGCCGGCGGCCTCAATGCCGGCAATGTCGCGGCGGCGATCGCGGCCGTCCGGCCGTTCGGGCTCGATCTGTGTTCGGGCGTGCGCACGGCCGGGCACCTCGATCCGGCCAAGCTCGATGCCTTCATGCAGGCCGTGCGGGGGGCCGGATGACCTTTTCCCTGGCCCGGGTCGGCGCGCTCTGCCTGCGCTACAGCTACCTCATCGCCTCGTCCTGGCCGCGGCTCCTCGAGCTCGTCTACTGGCCGGTGCTCAATCTGCTCACCTGGGGGTTCCTGCAGACCTATGCGATGAACGCCGCCAACGGCACGCTGTTCGCGGCGGGCGCGCTGGTCTCCGGACTGCTCCTGTGGGAGGTGCTGTTCCGCGGCCAGCTCGGCTTCTCCATTTCGTTCCTGGAGGAGATCTGGTCGCGCAATCTCGCCAATCTCCTGATGAGCCCGTTGCGGCCGGTGGAGTTCGTCGCCGCGCTGATGGCGATGAGCCTGCTGCGCCTCGTCATCGGCCTGACGCCCGCCGTGGTGCTGGCGGTCGCCTTTTTCGGGCTCGACCTCGCCCGCCTCGGCATCGGCCTCGTCGCCTTCTTCGCCCTGCTCGTCATCACCGGCTGGGCGGTGGCGCTGCTCGTCGCCGGGGTGATCCTGCGACACGGCCTCGGCGCGGAGAGCCTCGCCTGGACCGTGCTGTTCCTGTTCTGGCCGCTCTGCTGCGTCTACTACCCGCTCTCAGTGCTGCCCTGGTGGCTGAAGCCCGTGGCGCTTGCGCTGCCGCCGACTTACGTCTTCGAGGGCATGCGCGCGGTGCTGGCGACCGGGACCCTGAGGCTCGACTATCTCGCCATCGCGGCCGGCCTCGACATCCTCTGGCTCGGCGTCGCGGCCTGGGGCTTCGTCGTCCTGATGGACCGGGCGCGGGCGGCCGGCACGCTTTTGTCCGGCGGGGAATGAGTTTCTCCGCTGGGGCCGGCCCAGGGCAGAAATATCCGTAAAAACCCTAATGAACGAAAGTTGACGGTTTGTTAGCCGCGCTCTGATTGCCTGATTTGTGTCGAACAGATTACAAATTATCGCAGCGCAGCAACGAAGGCTGGGTAATACCGCATGGCACAGGCCTGCGGGCGGGCCTCGGAAATGAGCCCGGCCTTGACCCGGTCCCGTCCATCGGAGGCCTCGCGAGTGCTTTATCATTGGTACGAAGCAACGCATGCCATGCTGTCGCCTTACCGCGCCATGGCCGATGCCACCAAGCTGGCGCTGTCCAATCCGGTCAATCCCTGGTCGCATACCCCCTTCGGCAAGCAGGTCGCGGCGGCCTGCGAGGTGTTCGAGCGCACCACGCGCCGGTACGGCAAGCCCGATTTCAATCTGGCCACGACCCTGGTCGGCGGCGAGCGCGTGGCGGTGACCGAAAAGGTCGTCTGGTCGCGGCCCTTCTGCAATCTCGTCCACTTCCAGCGCGCGGTGCCGCGCGGCCGGCGGCCCGATCCGAAGGTGCTGATCGTCGCGCCGATGTCCGGCCACTATGCCACGCTGCTGCGCGGCACGGTCGAGGCCTTCCTGCCCGATCACGAGGTCTACATCACCGACTGGGTCGATGCCCGCATGGTGCCGCTCGCCGAGGGGCATTTCGACCTCGACGACTATGTCGACTACGTCATTTCCATGCTGCACGTGCTCGGGACGGACACCCATGTCATGGCGGTCTGCCAGCCGGCGGTGCCGGTCTTCATGGCGGTGTCGCGCATGGAGGCCGAGGACGATCCCTATGCGCCGACCACGCTGACGCTGATGGGCGGCCCGATCGACACGCGCGCCAATCCGACCGCGGTCAACAAGCTCGCCCATGAGCGCGGCACCGACTGGTTCCGCCGCAACGTCCTCACCACCGTGCCCTTCCCGCATCCGGGCATGATGCGGCAGGTCTATCCGGGCTTCATGCAGCTCACCGGCTTCATGACCATGAATCTCGACCGCCATGTCGACGCCCACCGCGACCTGTTCCGCAACCTGGTCAAGGGCGACGGCGACGGCGCGCAGAAGCACCGCGAATTCTACGACGAATATCTCTCGGTGATGGACCTCACCGCCGAATTCTACATGCAGACGATCGAGCGCGTCTTCGTCGAGCATCACCTGCCGCTCGGCATCATGCGGCACCGCGACCAGCCGGTCGATCCGAAGGCCATCCGGCGCGTCGCGCTGATGACGGTGGAAGGCGAGAACGACGACATTACCGGCGGCGGCCAGACCCTCGCCGCCCACGGCCTTGCCACCTCGCTCGCCGACGACATGCGTGTCCACTACCTGCAGCCGTCGGTCGGCCATTACGGCGTGTTCAACGGCTCTCGGTTCCGCGCCGAGATCGCGCCGCGCGTGATGGACTTCATGCGCACCCACGCCTATCGCAAGGCACAGCAGAGCGCGCCCGGCGGCAAGTCGGCCGTCGCCAAGGCGGCTGGCGCCAAGCCCGCCGGCCTGAAGATGATCCAGGGCGGCCGCACCGGCTCGGGTGCGCTGCACGCACCGAAAAAGGACTGAGCCAAAGCCTTCACAAGGCCGTGCGTCATTGCTGGATGCGCGGGCCGATATGGCGCGGCGCCCGGCGACTCGGTTATTCTCATTCCCATGTCGATCGTCCGCCGCCTGTTCCAGCGCGAGCCCGACCCCGCGACGATCCCCGTCACGCATGAGGGGATCGTCTACGAGGTTGCGGTGCGGCGCATGGCGCAGGCCCGCCGGTTCACCCTGAGGGTCAGGACGGCAAGCCGCGACGCGGTGCTGACCATGCCGCAGCGCGCCCGCTTCGCCGACGCGCGCGATTTCGCCGAGCGGCATGGCGGCTGGATCGCCGCCCGGCTCGGCCGGATTCCCGAAACCCTCGATTTCGTGCCCGGTGCCGTCGTGCCGCTCAGGGGCGCCGGCCACACCGTGGTGCACCGGGCCGACCGGCGCGGCACGGTCTGGGTCGAGAATGGCGAGATCCACGTTGCCGGCGATGCCGCCTTCGTGGCGCGGCGGGTGCAGGATTTCCTGAAGCGCGAGGCCAAGAAGGACCTGGAACTGGCGACGCGCCACCATGCCGCCGCGCTCGGGGTCAAGGTGACACGCATCACCATGCGCGACCAGGCGAGCCGCTGGGGTTCGTGCTCCTCCACCGGCGCCATCAACTATTCCTGGCGCCTGATCCTTGCTCCGCCCTTCGTGCTCGACTATCTCGCCGCCCACGAGGTCGCGCATCTGCGCGAGATGAACCATTCCGCCCGGTTCTGGCGCATCGTCAGGGATCTCTGCCCGGGTCTCGAGCCCGCCAAGGCCTGGCTGCGCGTCAACGGCGCCCAGTTGCACCGCTACGGCACGAAATAGGGTCCAGGGCCTGTTCGCGTTGCAGAAATGTCGGCGGTGGTGCGAGGCGCGCTGCGCCCGCGCCTTGCAGGCATGAGGCGCCGAGGAGGACTGACTTCTGGGCAAAACCGGCGCGGGAGCCGTCAGCCGAGCCGCTTCTGCATGAAGACGAGGTCGAGGCGGCGGCCGAACTTGGTGCCGACCTCATACATCCGGCCGACTTCGACGAAGCCCGCCCGCCGGTGCAGCTTGAGGGAGGCTGCGTTCGAGCCTTCGATGCCGCCTATGATGACGAATTTGCCCTGGGCCCTGGCGCGCGCGATCAGCGCCTCGACCAGGGCGACGCCCACGCCGGCGCCGCGCCGGTCGGACCGGACATAGACGGAATGCTCGACCGCGTCGCGATAGCCGTCCCAGGCGCGGAACTGGACATAGGAGCCGAAGCCGACGACCTCGCCGTTCTCGACCGCGACCAGCACGGGATAGCCGGCCGCGACGCGCTCGTGCCACCAGGCGCGGCGGTTGTCGAGATCGACGGGCGCGTCGGTCCAGACCGCGGTCGTGTTGAGGATGGCGTCATTGAGGATGGCGAGGATCGCCGGCAGGTCGTCCTCGATCGCATTGCGCACCGTTGCGGCCGGCGGCCGCGGCGCAGCCTCCGGCGCGAGCACCTTGGTCAGGAAGGTGGTGTCGCAATAGCCGCCGTCGGGCAGCAAGGCGAAATCGGCGACGAAGCCGCAGCGCTGCCAGCCGCCGCGCTCATAGACGCGGATCGCCGTGTCATTGGCCGAATCGAGCAGCAGCAGCGTGCGGCCGCGGGCCAGCGCCTCCTCCTCGAGCCGCTGCAGCATGGCCTGGGCGATGCCGCGGCGGCGGCCGTCGTGATGGACCAGCATCTTGCGCACTTCGGCGCGGTGCGGCTGGTTCGGCGGCATGTCGAGCGCGAGCTGCGCCGTGCCGACGATGCGCCCGTCGAGAAAGCCGGCGACCAGCACGGCTTCGCCGCCTGCGACCCGGTCGGCCACGCCCTGGAAGAAGGCTTCGCCTTCGGCCTGGCCGAACGGGTTCATGAAGCTCACCGAGGCGCCGTTCGCGACGCAGTCGACCAGCACGGCGGCGAGCGCCGCGGCCTGTGCGCGGACCGCCTCGGCGTCCAGGACATCGATATGGATCATCGGCGGCCTCCATCGGGCACCAGAACCACGGCGTAGCGCGCCGGCGCCTTGCCGCGATTCTCGAAGACGAGCGGATGGTCGAGCCGCATCACGCGGCAGTCGCCGGGACCGAGATCGGTCGCCAGGCCGTCGGTCTCGAGCGTCAGCACGCCCTCGAACACCCAGACGAACTGTTCGGCCGGCACGATGACGAGATTGTCGTAGGCGACGCGTGCGCCCGGCGGCAGCATGACCTCGACGACATCGGTTCCGGAGGCGCCGCGCGGGGCGACATTGCGCCGGGTATAGCCGGTTTCCGGGTCGACCCGTACCGGGCTGTCGGCCGCGCGCCGCACCACTTCGCGCTTCGGCTCGTCCTGCTCGAACAGCGCGGCCAGGGTCACGCCCAGCGCTCCGCCGAGCTTGACCAGCAGCACGGCGGTCGCGCTCGCCTCGGCCCGCTCGATCCGCGAGATCATCGCCCGCGACACGCCGGAAAGGCTTGCGAGCTGGTCGAGCGTGAAGCCCTTGGCCGCGCGCAGCTCGCGCACCCGCTGCGCCACAATCTGGTCAAGATCGCTGACGTTCTCCATGATGAGAGAATAAGTCTCTCGGATCATGGAAGCAAGGGTGCTCGAAGCAGCGTCGCAGCCGCCTTCCGGCATCATCCCGCGATCGTGCCGAGCCGGTCCGCCACGCTAGCCACCCGCCATCGCCGCGACCGCCTCGGTCAGGCGTGTGATGTCCTCGGGGCGCGACAGGCGATGGTCACCGTCCTTGACCAGCGTGACGACGACATCGTCGCGGGCGATGCGCGCGACGGTGTCCATCGCGTGCTGCCAGGGTACGTCGGGATCCTGCATGCCCTGCAGGACATGGACCGGGCAGCCGGTCTCGATCAGGCCGCCGAGCACGAGATTGTTGCGCCCGTCCTCGATCAGCGCCCGGGTGATCGGATAGCCGCCCTCGTCATAGTCGGACGGCCGCACCCAGCGGCCCTCCGTCTCGATCTGCCGCTTCACCGCCTCGGGAAAGGCCTTCCACATCAGCGCCTCGGTGAAGTCGGCGGCCGGCGCGATCAGCACCATGCCGGCGGGTGGGCGCGGCATGCGGCGGGCCGCGAGCAGGGCGATCCAGCCGCCCATGGAGGAGCCGACGAGGATCGGCGCCTCGCCGGCGAGCGCGATCGCCGCCAGGGCTTCCTCGGTCCAGGCGCTGATCGTGCCGTCCTCGAACCGGCCCGAGGATTCGCCGTGGCCGCTATAGTCGAAGCGCAGATAGGAGCGGCCGGTCTGAGCCGCGAAATCCGACAGCGCCTCGGCCTTGGTGCCCTTCATGTCCGATTTGAAGCCGCCGAGCCAGACGATGGTCGGGCCGGTCCCCGCGATCCGGCGATAGGCGATCCGTCGCGCGCTGTCGCCCGCGCCGACTGTCAGGATTTGCGGATCGGGTAAGCTCGGCATCACACTCGTCCCATAGTGTGCTTCGATTCCGAAGCGCGTCGGCGCCCGCCAGCGCGGGTCCGGGTCGGCTCCGGAATCGAAGGGTACATGTAACCTATTGATTTCCGGCGTTGTTTTGATTTCGACAGGCGCCGGTGGTTGATATCTGTAGCAGGCGGATGTCGAAATCGAAACGACACGGGCGATTCGCTTCTGGTCCTACCCGTCCGGGCCGTGCTGGGAAAGAGCGATGCACCACGCAAGTCTGCCACGCGAGCCGGGCCTTGAAGGCCGAACCGTGCTGCAGGTCCTGCCGGCCCTCGATGGCGGGCGGGTCGCGCGTCATGTCCTCGCCATCGCCATTGCCTTGTCGCGGGTCGGCGCCCGCCCGCTCGTTGCCGGCGAGAAGGGCCCGATGATCGGCGATCTCCAGGCGGCCGGCGGCGAATGGATCCCGCTCGATGCGCGCACGCTCAATCCGGCGCGGCTCATGCGCAATGCCGCGACGCTTTCGGCCCTGATCGGCCGCGAGAAGGTCGATCTCGTCCATGTCCACGCCAATGGCCCGGCCTGGAGCGCCCATGCGGCGACGCGGCTGGCGCGCCGGCCGTTCGTGACGAGCTTCCATCTGTCGCCGGACGCGACCCGCCGCACGCCGCCGCTGGCGCGCTGGGCGCTCGGCCGCGGCGACGCGGTGCTGGTGCCCTCGGCCTATCTCGCCGGGCGCGTCGGCGCCGTTCACGGCATCGAGGCCGCCCGGCTCGCGGTGATCTCGCCGGGCTTCGATCTTTCCGGCTTCGATCCGCGCCGGGTGCCGCGCGAGGCGAGCGTCGGCTTCCGTCTCGCTGCCGGGCTCACCGACGCGCAGCCCGGCCGCGTCGTGCTGCATCAGGCGCGGCTCGAGCCGGCCAAGGGGCAGATGGTGCTGATCGATGCGGTGCGCCTCCTGGTCAATGGCGGTCTCACCGACACCGTCTTCGTCATTGCATGCGAGGGGCCGGAGCGCGGCGGCTACCGGGCCGAACTCGTCAGGCGCATCGAGGCCCAGGGGCTCGGCGACATCGTCCGGCTCGTCGGAGCGGGCGATTGCGGCGTGGGCGCGCTCGCTTCCGCGGATCTCGCCGTGGTCGCCTCCCTGGAGCCGGAACCGATCGGCCGAAACGCCATCGAGGCGATGGCCATGGGCCTGCCTGCCATCGTCTCCGACGACGGGGCGCTGGCCGAGATCGTGCCGGCGCCGCCCGAGGCGGGCGAGGCCGAACGGGTGGGCTTTCGCGTACGCGCCGGCGACGCGCTGGCGCTGGCCGAAGGCCTCGGCGCGGCGCTGTCGTTGAGCACCGCCGAGCACGAGGCCATGGCCGGCCGCGCCAGGGCTCATGCGCGCCGATTTTCCCACGATCGGATGCAGCAGGACGTGCTCGCCGTCTATCGCGGCCTTCTGAACCCCGCTGGCCGCGCGAAAATCGTCGCGAACCATTGACTTCCGCAGCAATTCTACCGATCTTCCGGTCCTTCCGGATGCTCAGCCGCGCCTGCGTTCGTTCCCGCGAAGGGGATGCCGCGCGCTGGAGCCAGCCGAACCCTTTGATGTCCTTGAGGAGAAGTCCCCATTCGCAGACCAATGAGAGCCGCCGCCCCCGTCGAACGAGACGGTCCGCGCATCAACGACATGATCCGTGTCCGCGAAGTCCAGTTGATCGACGCCGAAGGTGAGAACCGCGGCGTGGTTCCGACGCGCGACGCCGTTCAGATGGCGACGGAGGCCGGCCTTGATCTCGTCGAGGTCGCCCCGAATGCCGTGCCGCCCGTCTGCAAGATCATGGACTACGGCAAGTTCAAGTTCCAGGAGCAGAAGAAGGCCGCCGAGGCCCGCCGGAACCAGAAGACGGTCGAGGTCAAGGAAATCAAGCTGCGCCCGGGTATCGACGACCACGACTACGACACCAAGATGAAGGCCATGAAGCGGTTCTTCGAGGAAGGCGACAAGGTCAAGGTGACCCTGCGCTTCCGCGGCCGCGAAATGGCCCATGTCGATATCGGCGTGAAGGTGCTCGATCGGGTCAAGGCCGATACCGTGGCCATTGCCAAGGTCGAGCAGGAAAGCCGGCTGGAAGGCAAGCAGATGATCATGATCCTGGCGCCGAAATAGCGCCACACGGCAGCGTTGCGCGGCCTGCGCATCGCCCTTTGCCCGTTCCTGCCCCATAACAGCGCCTGCGGACCTCCGCGGGCGCTTTTCGTTGGGCCCGCTGGTCGCCAACAGGGACATCCAGGGACAGGGCCGATGACCGCCGACGTGAAGATCACCGATGTGAAGACCTTGCGCCGCGAGCTCGCCGCGGCCTTCCGCCTTGCCGCGCGCTTCGAGCTCAACGAGGGCGTCTGCAATCACTTCTCGGTGGTGGTACCGGGCGCCGAGGAGCGCTTCCTGATCAATCCCTACGGCATCCACTGGGCCGAGATGCGCCCGGACGACCTCCTGCTCATCGACGGCGACGGCACGATCCACGAGGGCTGGGGCGAGGTCGAGGCCTCGGCGCGCAACATCCACATTGCCGGCCACCGCGCCAATCCCAGGCACCAGGCGATCCTGCACGTGCACATGCCGCATGCGACCGCGCTCACGATGGTCGAGGGCGGCCGGCTGGAAATGGCACACCAGACCGCCTGCCGCTTCCTCGGCCGCACCGCCTATCAGGGCTTCGGCGGCGTCGCCCTGACCGCGGAGGAGGGCGAGCGCATCGCCCAGGCGCAGAAGGACAATCCCGAGGCCGACATCATCTTTCTCGACCATCACGGCGTAACGGTTGGCGGGCCGACGGTGGCGGTCGCCTTCGACGATCTCTACTACCTGGAGCGTGCCTGCCGGCAGCAGATCCTCGCCCTGTCGACCGGCCTGCCACTGAAGATCATTCCCGAGCCGCAGCAGAAGCAGACGGCGCGCGAATGGATGCAGGTGCTGGACTATCAGGCCAGCAAGCATTTCGAGGCCCTGATGCGCCTGCATGGGCTGTGAGCGGCTGCCCCGCGGCGAATGCTCGGTGGCGAATAGCGCGTGGAATGACGCGGCGCGCGCGGTTGCAGCCCTGCTCGCCGTTCGCCCGCTAGGACGATTCGTCATAGGACGGCAGATTAGAACTGTGCTAAGCCGCACGGGATCTGTTTGATCGCGATCGCGTGGCGCCTGCCGGGTTCCCGCGGTCGCGGGACCGCCTTCGCGGCGGCCCCGGGGCGGACCGGACGAGCCATGACCTATAAACGCTTCTTCGAAGATGCCGTCGCGCGATTGAAGGACGAGCGCCGCTATCGCGTCTTCGCCGATCTCGAGCGTTCGGTCGGCCGTTTCCCGCGTGCCGCCTGGCATGGCCCCGAAGGCGTGCGCGACGTCGTCATCTGGTGCTCCAACGACTATCTCGGCATGGGCCACCATCCCGACGTCATCGAGGCCATGGCCGGCTGCGCCCGCCGCATGGGCACCGGCGCCGGCGGCACGCGCAACATTTCCGGCACGTCCCATCCGGTGGTCGAGCTGGAGCGCGAGCTCGCCGACCTGCACGGCAAGGAGGCGGCCCTCGTCTTCACCTCGGGCTACGTCTCCAACCAGACCGGCATTTCAACGCTCGCCCGGCTGATCCCGGGCTGCCTGATCCTGTCGGACGCGCTCAACCACAATTCGATGATCGAGGGCGTGCGCCAGTCGGGCTGCGAGAAGCAGGTGTTCCGGCACAATGATCTGGATCACCTGGAAGAGCTGCTGAAGGCCGCCGGCGCCGAGCGCAACAAGCTGATCGTGTTCGAGAGCGTCTATTCGATGGACGGCGACACCAGCCCGATCGCCGCCATCTGCGACCTCGCGGACCGCTACCGCGCCATGACCTATATTGACGAGGTCCATGCGGTGGGCATGTATGGCCCGCGCGGCGGCGGCATTGCCGAGCGCGACGGCGTCATGCATCGGCTCGACATTGTCGAAGGCACGCTCGGCAAGGCCTTCGGCGTGATGGGCGGCTATATCGCGGGCGACGCCATCGTGATCGACGCGGTGCGCAGCCATGCCGCCGGCTTCATCTTCACCACCGCCCTGCCCCCGGCGATCGCCAGCGCCGCGGCGGCCTCGATCCGCCACCTCAAGGCTTCCGATCGCGAACGCAACGCGCAGCAGCGCCAGGCCGCGCGCACCAAGCGGGTGCTGGCGCTCGCCGGCCTGCCGGTCATGGCGAGCGAAACCCATATCGTGCCGGTGCTGGTGGGCGATGCGGAGAAATGCAAGGCCGCGAGCGACCGCCTGCTGCGCCAGCACGGCATCTACATCCAGCCGATCAACTATCCGACCGTGCCGCGCGGCACCGAACGCTTGCGGATCACGCCGGGGCCGGCCCACACGGATGCGATGATCGACGATCTCGCCGCGAGCCTCATCGAGACCTGGCTCGCGCTCGACCTGCCCCTGAAACCCTGGGCCGACGCGGCGGAATGAACGGGCAGGGCGAATAGCGAGTGGCGAGTAGGGAATCAGGCGTCGAGGGCTTTGCTATCTCTCAATAGCTCGGCCTCCTCCTTCGCCACTCGCCACCTTCACACCGGAAATTCGATCGGCGGCCGGACGCGTGCCAGCGGCAGGCGGCTGACGATGCGGTCGATCTCGGCCGTGCGCATTAGGCGGAAGCGCACCGGCGTCTTGTGGATGTCGGTCAGCGGCCGGCCGGCCGCGACGCGCCAGGCATGGACCAGCGCCTCGTAGATATGGGCGTCGATGCCGGCGACATGGCACACCGCGCCGAGCGCCTTTTCGTCGTCCCGGTCGATCAGCTTGCGCCCGGCCTCGCGGTCGCGGCCGATCGCCCGCATGATCAGGTCGACCGCCGGCAGGAGGTCGCGTTTCTCGGCGAGCCGCGTGACCGCCTCGTTCAGCGCCTCGCCGGTCAGCACTTCGTCCGCCGCCTTTGCCGCCTTGGCGATGTCGGACGGGCAGTCGCTGCGCTGGGCGATGAGGGCGCGGATCGCCGGATCGGAGCCGAGACGCTCGGCGATCACGCCGAAGCCGGCGGCGGAAGGCCGCGCGCCGGGATTGCGCACGAGCAGCGCAACGGTTGTGCTTTCGCCGACCCGCGCAATGGCGTCGGCAAGCGGCCCCGACAGCGCCTGGCGCCTGGCGATGATGCGCATATGGTCCTGCCGGTCCGCCGTACAGATGGCGAGCAGGGCTTCATCGCTCATCTCCGGCGCCATCAGGATGGCTTCGGCAACCGCCACCGTGTCGCGGGCGAGCGTCAGGCTCGCCTCCGGCAGAGCGGCGATGCAGCGGGCAAGCTTCGGCGAGGCGCGCACGCGGCTCGGCAGCGGCGCCTCGCGCAGCGCTTCCGCCACGACGAGATCCAGCACCATCGCCTTGCGGCTGGCGGCGTCGGGGCGCTCGCGCAGCACCTCCTCGACGAGCTCCTCGATCAGTGCCCCGCGCGCCTTGGGCGCAAGCTGGCCGATCATCCCCTGGAGCGGCCCGAGCGTTGCCTCGATATCCAATGCCATTGGTCATGACCTTTTTTTCGGACACTGGCGCCGATGTATTAACCGGTGCTGAAGCCGATCCCGGAGACAGCGGGCATGAAGAGCATTTGATTAGATTGCGATGCTATTGGCTGAACAAGCGGTTTATGAGCGGTGAATGATCTTCGTTTATACCGCCGGCGCAGGTGATCTCGGACACATGTCAAGTTTTCGCGCGGGCAATGCTGCGGCGGTATCATGATCTTGTAGGTGACGTCGCGCATGGCCGGCGGCTCCGCCACGCGAATGCCGGGGTGTGATCGATCGCCCGAAAGAACATTGCAGGAGCGCGGCCGTCCTTCGAGGATCCGCGTCAGACCGCGGGCGCCTCCGGGCGAGGATCGTCGAGTATTGCGGCTTGTATTGGGTTATGAAAGTACATGCCGCGTGAGCGCAGAACATTGGCACTACGCGGCGCTTCACATTGTTCAGGGCGAGATGTGAGCGCAGCGACCTCAACCCGGCTATCCTTGCTGAAGGGTGCTGCAGGTGCGAAGCCTATTCTACATCGCAAGCGCGGTTGCCCGGGTTCTCAGCACGCTCAGCGCCCGCCTGCCGATCCTGCGGGCGAGCGCCCGTTCGCTGTCCTGTCCCGGCCGATGGCCGCCATTGGCCCGGTAATGGGCGGCATGGATCAGCAGCGCCTGGCTCGCCGCCGGCCCGAAGCCGGCCGCGAAGGCGAGCCGGGCCTTGAGCGCCGCGAGCTGTGCCGCCGTGCCGAAACCGTCGACGCCGTGGGAGAAGATGGCGGCGCGCCGGCCGGTTTCGCCGCTGCGGGCCGCCTGGTCGAGAAAGCCCCTGGTCTCGCGGATCCAGCCTTCGTCCAGCACGACGCCGGGTGCGATGAACAGGAGCCAGGGCGCCTTGGCGGTGGCCGCCGCCGCGGCAAGCCGGGCGCCGCGGTCGGCCGGTCCCTGGACCTGGCGGCATCCGGCCATGTCGCCGACCGCCTCGGTTTCGTCGCTGGAGCCGCCATCGGCGAGGATCGCCTCGACGATCAGGCCGTCGGCGGCGCCTGGTACGAGGCAGGCGAGGGTGCGGACGAGCCGGCGCTCGTCGTTCAGGGTCGGGATCACCACGCTTAGCACGTCGACCAGTCCTTTTGCGGCGCAGTATAGTGATGATGCAGTGCGTTCATCCAGCCTTCATTCGCGGGGTTCCAAAACGGGCTCGCAACCCCGGGCCGCCATGGCCGAGGTTGAAAGTGGTGGCGGAAAGCGCCTAAACAAACCGGCCGCGCCGGCGGGCGCGCGGCGCAGAACAGAACTGGGATGCCGACAATGACGACATGGGTCTACACCTTTGGCGACGGCAAGGCCGAAGGCCAGTCGAGCATGCGCAACCTTTTGGGCGGCAAGGGCGCGAACCTCGCGGAAATGTCCAATATGGGCCTGCCGGTCCCGCCCGGCTTCACCATCACCACCGAGCTCTGCACCTGGTATTACGCCAATGGCCGCAGCTATCCGGCCGAGCTGAAGTCCCAGGTCGAGAACGGCCTCGTCCATATCGGCAAGCTGACCGGCAAGGTCTTCGGCGATGCGGCCAATCCGCTGCTCGTCTCGGTCCGGTCCGGCGCCCGCGCCTCGATGCCGGGCATGATGGACACGATCCTCAATCTCGGCCTCAACGACGTCACCGTCGAGGCCTTGGCGACGCAGGCCGGCGATCAGCGCTTCGCCTATGACAGCTATCGCCGCTTCATCCAGATGTATTCCAACGTCGTGCTCGAGGTGGATCACCACAATTTCGAAGAGATCCTCGAGCACTACAAGGAGCAGAAGGGCCTCACCCTCGACACCGAGCTCTCGGCCGACGACTGGAAGCACCTCATCGGCGCCTACAAGGCGAAGGTCCAGGAAGAGACCGGCAAGGCCTTCCCGCAGGACCCGCACGAGCAGCTCTGGGGCGCCATCGGCGCCGTGTTCTCCTCCTGGATGAACCAGCGCGCCATCACCTATCGCCGCCTGCACCAGATCCCGGAGAGCTGGGGCACCGCGGTCAATGTCCAGGCCATGGTGTTCGGCAATATGGGCGAGACCTCGGCGACCGGCGTCGCCTTCACGCGCAATCCCTCGACCGGCGCCAAGGAGCTCTACGGCGAGTTCCTGATCAACGCCCAGGGCGAGGATGTCGTCGCCGGCATCCGCACGCCGCAGAACATCACCGAGGCCGCCCGCATCGAGGCCAAGTCCGACAAGCCGTCCATGGAGACGGCCATGCCGGAGGTCTACCGCCAGTTCATCCAGGTCGCCGAGACGCTGGAGCGGCACTACCGCGACATGCAGGACCTCGAATTCACGGTCGAGCGCAACAAGCTCTGGATGCTGCAGACCCGCAACGGCAAGCGCACCGCCAAGGCGAGCCTCAGGATCGCCGTCGAGCTCGCCGCCGAGGGCCTGATCACAGAGGCCGAGGCCGTCTCGCGCGTCGATCCCGCCTCCCTCGACCAGCTGCTGCACCCGACGATCGATCCGAAGGCCGAGCGGCGCGTGCTGGCCTCCGGCCTGCCGGCGTCCCCCGGCGCCGCCCAGGGCGAGATCGTCTTCAATTCCGACGAGGCCGAGGCCATGAAGGCGAGCGGCCACAAGGTGATCCTGGTCCGCGTCGAGACGAGCCCGGAAGACATTCACGGCATGCATGCCGCCGAGGGTATCCTGACCACCCGCGGCGGCATGACCTCGCACGCCGCCGTCGTCGCCCGCGGCATGGGCAAGCCCTGCGTTTCCGGCGCCGGCTCGCTGCGCGTCGACTATGCGGCCGCCACATTGACGGTTGCCGGCACCACGCTGAAGAAGGGCGACATCGTCACCATCGACGGCTCGACCGGCCAGGTCCTGCTCGGCGAGGTCGCCATGCTGCAGCCGGAACTGTCGGGCGAGTTCGCGACCCTCATGGGCTGGGCCGACAAGGCGCGGCGCCTGAAGGTGCGCACCAATGCCGACACGCCGGCGGATGCCCGCGTCGCGGTCAAGTTCGGTGCCGAGGGCATCGGGCTCTGCCGCACCGAGCACATGTTCTTCGACGAGGCGCGCATCGTCGCGGTGCGCGAGATGATCCTCGCCGACGACGAGAAGGGCCGGCGCCAGGCGCTCGCCAAGCTCCTGCCCATGCAGCGCTCCGACTTCGTCGAGCTGTTCGAGATCATGGCCGGCCTGCCGGTGACGATCCGTCTGCTCGACCCGCCGCTGCACGAGTTCCTGCCGCATACCGATGCCGAGGTCGCCGAGGTCGCCGCCGCCATGGGCGCGGACGCCAAGAAGCTGAAGGCCCGCGCCGAGGAGCTGCACGAGGTCAATCCGATGCTCGGCTTCCGCGGCTGCCGCCTGGCGGTCGCCTATCCGGAAATCGCCGAGATGCAGGCGCGCGCCATCTTCGAGGCGGCGGCCGAGACCGCCCGCAAGGGCGGCAAGGCCGTGGTGCCCGAGGTCATGGTGCCGCTGGTGGCGACGACGGCCGAGTTCGACCTCGTCAAGGCCCGCATCGTCGCCATGGCCGATGCGGTCATGAAGGAGACCGGCACCAAGCTCGACTATATCGTCGGCACCATGATCGAGCTGCCGCGCGCCGCGCTGCAGGCGGGCAAGATCGCGAAGACCGCCGAATTCTTCTCCTTCGGCACCAACGATCTGACCCAGACGACCTTCGGCATTTCGCGCGACGACGCGGCGAGCTTCCTCAACCCCTACCTCGCCAAGGGCATCATCGAGGTCGATCCGTTCATCTCGCTGGACCAGGACGGCGTCGGCGAGCTCGTCAGCATCGCCACCGAGCGTGGCCGGGCGACGCGGCCCGACATCAAGCTCGGCATCTGCGGCGAGCATGGCGGCGACCCGGCCTCGATCCATTTCTGCGAGACGGTCGGTCTCGACTATGTCTCCTGCTCGCCGTTCCGCGTGCCGATCGCCCGGCTCGCCGCCGCCCAGGCGGCGCTCGGCAAGGCCGCCGCGAGCCAGGCGTGATGCGGGGGCGGATGGCGAACCGTCCCGGCGCCACGCGATCCGCCTTCCGCATTGGCGCGCACCGCGCAGAAGCAGGCCGTCCGTCGCGACCCGCGCCCTTGGGCGCGGGCATCTCGGGATGAAGCGGGGCGGAGCATCGCATCGGCGGGGCATCTATCGATCCCGTGGCCCATGCTGAGGCGAGCACGGATTGCGGGCTCCCTGCGCGCGCCGGGCCTGCATCGGGCAAGTATTCGACAATCCTCATGGTCGAGGTCAGCGAGCCTCGACGCCCTGCTTGCGGAACGCCGCGACCGGCGGACGAGCAAACGCTTAAGCCCAAGGGCTTACTGGTCTCGCGCCGCCGTTCCGTGCCAGGGTTGCGGCGCGTTCGAGGTCAATTGCAAGGGGCGTGACATGCCGGCGAGCCGCACCATACCGACGACCGGTCTTGCCTTCGTCGTCTACATGCTGGCAGCGGGCCTCGGCCTTGCTTTTGTGTTCAAGGTCTATCCGGCCCTCGGCGCCACCGTGCCGGGCTTCATGTGGCTGCTGGTCGCCGCGCTCGTCTTCGACGTCGCGGTCCATCAGCTCGCCGCCAGGGGCATCGCGCAGGCCCTGACCATGCCGTGGCGGGTCGGCGGCTTCTGCGCCGGCGCGGTGCTGCAGCATTCGGCGTCGACCTATGCGCTGTGAGCCATGCCGGGGCAGCGCGCCGGCGGCGGACGCTTTCACGTGAAACCCTTGAGTCTTGAAACCCTGCGCGGCGGCGGCAAGCGCGCCATCGCCGAGGCCCTCGCCGCCATCGAGACGCGGGCTGGCACGGCGGCGCTCGCCGCCTTCCTGGACGAAGCCTGCGGTGCGGCCCGCGGCCTCACCCTCGGTCTCACCGGTCCGCCCGGCGTCGGCAAGTCGACGCTGACCAATGTGCTGGTGCAGCGCTGGCGCGGCGGCGGCGAGAGCGTCGGGGTCATCGCCATCGACCCCTCCTCGCGCAAGACCGGCGGCGCCCTGCTCGGCGACCGCGCCCGCATCTCGACCGATCCCGCGGACCGCAACGTCTTTGTCCGCTCCATGGCGGCGCGCGACCGCCTCGGCGGCCTGTCCGACCAGACGGTCGCAGCCATGGTGGTGATGCGCGCCGTGTTCGACCGGGTGCTGATCGAAAGCGTCGGCATCGGCCAGTCGGAGGCCGATGTCGGCATGGTCGCCGACACGGTGGTGCTGTGCATCCAGCCGGGGTCCGGCGACAGCCTGCAGTTCATGAAGGCCGGCGTCATGGAACTGCCCGACGTCATCGCCGTGACCAAGGCCGACATGGGCGAGCCGGCGCGGCGCGCCAAGGCCGATGTGGAGGGCGCGCTCACGCTCGTGGCGCGCGATGCGGACGACTGGGTGGCGCCGGTCGTGCTGATCTCCTCGGCGACCGGCGAGGGCATGGACGCGCTCGCGGCGGCGGTGGAAAGCCACCGGCAATGGCTCGGTGCTGCGCGGCTCGCTGCTCGCCGCAGCGCGCAGGAGGCGCAATGGGTCGAGGAGGCCCTGCGCACCCGTTTCGGCACGGCCGGGCTCGCGGCGGCCGGAGCGGCGCCGGCAGGCGCGGGCCCGTTTGCGCACGAACATGCGGTCACCGCCCTGCTCAATGCCCGCCTTGGCCGGCCCTGAGATCAGCGGTCTCGATTGCCGTTTGCCGGGCTCCGATACGCGGCTTCGGCTCTCACTTCACCATAAGGAAGGTATAGAGCCGCGGATCACCCGTTCATGCGCGCCCTGCGCAAGGATTCCGGTTATCGACATCCGTACAATACTCCACAATCCTCATGGTGATGGGCGAGCATAGCGAGCCTCGAACCACGGCTAACCTTCATGCCGCGCGTTTCCATGGATTGACCGCATCCCACATCGCGCAGTCCGCGCGCCATTAACGCGCCCTCAACCTTACCTGGGCGATAAGGTTGACGAGCTGGTCACCATGTTTGCGGCGGACCACCTGGTGTTGGCGTGTTTCGCGTGGAGTGCGTTGCGTATGCGTGCCTTGCGTTGGCGTTCTGCGTCCGGAATCCGGTCGGCGGCCCTCGTGCCCGGCCTTGCCGGCTCGCTGCTGCTCCTGTCGTGCCAGCAGATCGCTTATCAGGATCTCGTCAGCTATCTCGCCGAACGTTCGGGCGTCGACCAGACGTGGCGGCGCCATGTCGCGAGCCTGGTCCGGCCGAACATGGCCATGGCGAGCTTCGCCTTCGCCAATCCCCTGCCGCGCGATCCGGTCGAGCCGACGCGGCTGCTTGCGCGCTTCGACCCGCGCGGCACCGCCGGGGCTGATCCACGGGCGGCCGGCGGCCGCCAGGTCGCGCCGGCGGTCGGCGCCGGCGCCGGCCGGGTGGTCGTCTATCCCGAGGTCAACCGCGACGCCAAGAGCGACCTCCTCGTCGAGCGCACGCGGCTGCGGCCGAGCTTCACGCGGGGCGAGCCGACAGGCACGCTGCTGGAGGCGCCCGGCGACCTGACGACGGTGGCCCGTTTCACCCGCGGACCGCTGCAGGATCCCGCCGCGGGGCCCGCCGCAGAACCGGCCGACACCGAACATTCGCCGCTGGCGCTCGGCGGCGTCCAGCTCGCCGCGGTCGCGCCGGAGGCGAGCCTCGACGACCGCGCGCCGGCCGAACGCCTTGGTCTCGGCGCGCCGGACCTGACCCCGGCCGAGACCGCCGCGATCGTCGATCCGCCGGCGGCTCCCGCGCCGGAGGAGACGCGGGTCGATCCCGACCGGCGTTTCGCCACAGCGCTCGCCGCGGACCGCGCCGGCATCGCGATCGTCGGCGAAGGGCCGCTCGCCCGCACCGGCGCCGGTTTCGGCGCGCCGGCCGTGCCGCTCGAGAACGAACCCTTCCGCGTCGCCGCCACCCATGAGCCGGTGGCCGGGTTCGACCCCGTCCTGAACAGCCTCGCCCTCGACCGGCGCGGCGACCGGACCGAAGCGGGACTGGCGCGGGCAAGACTCGCCCCCGGCGCGCTCGAGCTCGGCACCGTGCCGCCGGCGCGGATCACCCGCATGGGCCATCCCGCGCTGCAGCTCGGCCTTGCCGGTGCCGCCCTGGCGCGGGCGCAGAAATGCCTGTCGGAAGCGGTCTACTGGGAATCGCGCTCGGAGCCCGAGCGCGGCCAGATGGCCGTGGCTCAGGTCGTGGTCAACCGCGCCGTCTCCGGCTTCTATCCGCGCGACATCTGCGGCGTCGTCTACCAGAACG
Source organism: bacterium YEK0313 (assembly GCA_000751295.2). NCBI lineage: Bacteria > bacterium YEK0313. Next base: position 100,098 of record CCMO02000003.1, on the reverse strand, counting down.
CCCATCGCTATCTCGCCTGCCAGTTCACCTTCGCCTGCGAGGGCCGGCGCAGCCTGGTGCCGACCGAGGCCGAGCCCTGGAGCCAGGCGAGCCGCATCGCTCGCGACATGCTGGCCGGCCGCACCTGGATCCCCGAGGTCGGCCATGCCACGCATTACCACGCGACCTATGTCCGGCCCTGGTGGGCCCGGTCGATGAACCGCCTGCAGCAGATCGGCGTGCACGTCTTCTACCGGCCGCGCCAGTGGGAGCCGCTGCCGCAGGTGCAGCTCGCCCGCGATCCCGGCCACGAGAGCTGACGGGCCGGCCTGCGCGGGCCCTCCCTGGACGCATATCAGCCCGCCGCCGCCGGCACCCCTTGGCCGCCCTTCATCAGCGTTCATCCTGATCGCGAAAGCGCTTTTCCCTCCCCATTACGTTCCCGCATGGGAGTCATTCGGGCTTTTTGATTGTATTCGGACCGGCCGCTCCTACGTTCAGCCGCCCGTGTATCAGCACGACGCCAAGGCCGGAGGAAATTTCCATGGCGAATACCATCACGTCCGACCGGCCCTCCGATCATCCCTCGTCCTGGCGGACGCCCTTCGTCGTCATCCTCTGCGGCTGCCTGATCGGCCTTCTGTCCTTCGGCCCGCGCTCCGTGCTCGGCATGTTCCTCATGCCGATCTCGCTCGAGAACGGCTGGACGCGCGACGTGCTGTCGCTGACGATTGCCGTGCAGAACCTGATGTGGGGCATCGGCCAGCCCTTCGCCGGCGCCATCGCCGACCGGTTCGGCACGGTCAAGGTGTTCTGGGCCGGCACGCTCATGTATGCCGCGGGCCTCGCCGTCATGGCCCTGCCGCTGCCGCCGCTCGCCATGCACGTGCTCTCCGGCACGCTGGTCGGCCTCGGCCTTGCCGGCGTCTCGTTCAACCTGGTGCTCGCCTGTTTCACCAAGCTCCTGCCGGAGGCCAAGCGGCCGATGGCGCTCGGCCTCGGCACCGCCGCCTCGTCCTTCGGCCAGTTCGTCTTCGCTCCGCTCACGCCGCTGCTGATCGACACGCTCGGCTGGCAGGGCGCACTCCTCGCCTTTTCCGCCGTGGTCGGCCTGATCATTCCGCTGGCGCTGGCGCTCGCCACCGATCCGAAGGCCGGCATCGGCGCCGGCACGGGCGAGGAGCAGAGCGTCGCCGCCACCATGAAGACCGCCTTCGGCCATCGCAGCTACATCTATCTGGTGCTCGGCTTCTTCACCTGCGGCTTCCAGCTCGCCTTCATCACCACCCACTATCCGCCCTATCTCGCCGACCTGAAAATGCCGGCCTGGGTGGCGGGCCTGGCGCTGGCGCTCATCGGCCTCTTCAACATCGTCGGTTCGCTCACCGCCGGCTGGCTGTCCGGCCGCATGTCCAAGCGCTGGCTGCTGGTCTGGATCTATTTCGCCCGCGGCGCCGCCGTGCTCATGCTGCTGCTGCTGCCGCCGAGCCCGGCGCTGGCGCTCGGTTTCGCCGCGCTGATGGGCCTGCTCTGGCTCTCCACCGTGCCGCCGACCTCGGGCCTCGTCGCATTGATGTTCGGCACGCGCTACATGGCCATGCTCTACGGCTTCGTCTTCTTCTCCCACCAGGTCGGCGGCTTCCTCGGCGTCTGGCTCGGCGGCGTGCTCTACGAGCGCACCGGCTCCTACGACATCGTCTGGTGGCTGAGCGTCCTGTTCTGCGTCGGCTCGGCGCTGGTCAACATTCCGATCAAGGAAGAGCCGTTCCGCCGGCCGGCCATGGTGCCGGCCGAATGAGGCAAATGGCGCGTTGCGAATAGCGAATGGGGATGCGCGGCGTCGCGGCGTCGCATCCCCATTCGCCCATTCACTACCTCGCTACGACCACTTGGCGACAGGCTTCCGGCAGGCCGGCCATGGTGATCGGCGGCGGCGGGCGCCAGTTCGGATTGGGGCGGGGATGCAGCACCTCGTCGGTGAACCACCAGTCGAGATCGGCGCCGCAGCCGTCGGAGGTCGGCGGCGGGTCCTGCGGCCGGCAGGAGGGCGACCCGGCCGGGCAGGCGATGCGCACATGCATGTGGTAATTGTGCCCGGGCACCGGCCGTACCTTGGACAGCCATGACCGGTTGCCGGTCGCCTCGCGACACAGCGCCTTCTTGATCGCGGCATTGACCAGCACGCGCTCGACGCGCGGATCGGTCGCCGCCGCCCGGATCACCGCGAGGTGTTGCGGCGTCCAGGTTGACGGATCGATGTCGCGCCGGTCGCTGCGCACCATGTTGATCGCCGAGGTCATTTCGCGCTCCTCGCGGGAGAGCTCGCGGCGCGGCATGGGGGTCAGCCAGATGTCGGCGTCGAGGCCGATCTGGTGCGAGGCATGGCCGGTCAGCATCGGGCCGCCGCGCGGCTGCGAGATGTCGCCGACGAGGATGCCCGGCCAGTTCGACACCTGCGGCACCCGCCGCGCGAAGCGCTCCAGGAAGCGGATCATCTCCGGATGGCCCCACATGCGGTTGCGCGACAGGCGCATCACCTGCCAGGTCTCGCCGTTGACAGGCAACGCCACCGCGCCGGCGAGGCAGCCGCGCGAATAGAAGCCGAAGGAGCGCGCCTCCATCGGCGCGGCCGCCGTGGCCCGGCCGAAGATCTCCTTGGCCGGCAGGTTCGGGTCGGCGGGATTGGCGAGCGGCGGCAGGACGCGCGGCGTCAGCGTGCCGCGGTCCTGCGCCGCCGCGGGCGCGGCGAGCACGGCGGCGGCCAGCGCCGGCAGCAGCAACCTTGAAAACAGGCCGGGTCGGGCAGGGCTGAGACGGATCATGGGCATTCCGGCAAAGGCAAGGGTTTGCCGAAGCTTAGCCAAGCATTCGTTAACCATTCATGTCGCCGAAGTCCGGCCCGCGCCACGGCCTTAACGCTTAAGGTGAATCCCGGAGTCATCTTTACAGCCCGCCGCCGGACCGGAATCACTGGCCGTGGCGGAGGCAGAAGGCCCGTCCGGGCCCTATCGACGAAGGGGACATCCATGCGCTTGTTCGGATTGGCGCGCGCCATCATGTCCGGCGCCGCACTTGTCATCGGCCTCGCTCTGGCCACGGTCCGCGCCGATGCGGCGATCGTCGTGCGCGTCGACAAGTCGACCCAGACCATGCGGGTCATCGTCGACGGCGAGCAGCGCCATGTCTGGCACGTCTCCACCGGCCGCATCGGCTACAACACGCCGGTCGGCACCTACCGGCCGCAGCGGCTGGAGCGCGACTGGCGCTCGCGCAAATACAATATGGCGCCCATGCCGCACGCCATCTTCTTCCGCGGCGGCTATGCCATCCACGGCACCAACATGGTGCGCCGGCTCGGCCGCACCGACAGCCACGGCTGCATCCGCCTCGCGCCCGGCAATGCCCGCACCCTGTTCAACATGGTCGCCGCCCAGCGCGGCGCGACCCGCATCGTCATCGAGGGCACCGCGCAGCCCGATCCGGTGCTGGTGGCGAACCGCCGCGGCAACAGCCGCGTCGCCGCCCGCACCGCCCGGCCGCGCACCGAGCAGATGAGCCTTGCCCAGCCGGGCCGCGCCGAGACCCGCGCGGCGCTCGCCGAGCCCGCCCGCGTCGACAGCGCCCGCCCGGCGGCGCAGCGCCGCGTGGCGCCGAGCGAACCGTTGCAGCTCACCGGCGCTTCCGCCCGGCAGCAGCGCATCATCCGCGCGAGCGCCCACCAGCCGCGCATCGTCCGCACCGATGCCTATCAGCAGCGTGCCAGCCACACCGGCGTCCGTCAGCGCCATGGCGATGCCGGCGACCGCCAGTTGCGCGGCACCGAGCGGCGCCAGGCCCAGCTCGAAACCCGCCAGCCGCGCCAGGCCTATCCGGCCGCCAGCCGCGCCGCCGCGCCGCGCCCACAGGCGGTTCAGCCACAGCAGCAGGCGAACCCCTTCGCCAACTGGTTCCTGTTCCGCTAGCCGCGCTTCGGGCCTGCCCTCAGATACCCGCCTGCGCCGCCTTGCAAATCGGCGCGGGGACCGCTATCAGCGCCCTCCACGGACAGGTGGCCGAGTGGTTGAAGGCGCACGCCTGGAAAGTGTGTATACGGGGAACCGTATCGCGGGTTCGAATCCCGCCCTGTCCGCCACCACTACGCCTGCGGCTTCGGGTGGCAGGCCACCACTGCGCTCTGTCGCGTAGTGGTGATCTCCCGAAGCTGCGAAGCAGCGCAGGGAGACCGGTGTTGCTCATGTGGTACGTCTATTTCCTTCAACTGAGCAACGGCCACATTTACGTCGGCTCGACCAACGACCTGAGACGACGCCTCGCTTCGCATCAGGCCGGGCAGGTTCTTTCGACGAAATCATATCAACCCGCGATGCTGAAATCCTATGTCGCTGTGGAGACGGAACAGCAGGCGCGGGAGCTTGAACGCTATTTCAAATCCGGCTCTGGAAAGGCAATAGCTCTCAAAAGGCTCGTAAGACGAGATACTCCCGCAGATTGATCAGAGCGGATTTTGGAGGCCTATAGCACAAGCGCGGTTCTCCGCTTTGTGGCTCTCTTCCCGGGATTCTGCTTCGCGCCTGAGGCGCTACCTGGGGGCGCGGCCCTCACCGAGCACGATGGCACGAAGCAGGATGTCCTCCGAAGCCTTGGCATAGGAGGGCCGTCCATCGCTCAGCTAGACTCTGTCGCCTCTCCTGCTACCATTCCTTGTATCGCGCGAAGATGCGCGTTGGGGGGAAGGGCTTATGAGAATTGCGACTGCGCTTGTCGCGCTGATGCTCTGTGGGTGTGCCTACCAAGCAGCTCCGCCGATTACCCCCGCCTCAAACGTTGTTGTCTCCTTCGGAACAAAAATACCGGGCAAATGGCTTGTCTTTGCCGAAGGGTCACGGCTTTCGTCTGTGGTTCGGCCGGCCGACGTGAGCTGCTCCGCCCACAACTTTCCGCTGTCATTCGACTCCAGCTTCGCGGGATCGGTTCGCGCCACCTTGGGAAATGTATTCGAGACCGTCGAATATGTCTCAGCGCCCGTCTCGGCTGACGAACTAAGGCGCCGGAATGCGCGTGGAATTGTGGTCGTCCGTGGTGAGGAAGTGCGCGGCCATTTGCGTGCAGTGCCGGGCTTCTGGTCCGCGAACATCGTGACCGAAGTACGCATCTCCGCATCGGTGGTCGTCGATGGCCGCAGCGGGCGCCTTTTTGGCCAAACCGTTGACGGCGACGGCAAGGGCGATGCCGACGCTGGCTCATTCTGCTCCGGTGGCTCTGTGTCCTTATCCCAGGCGAGCGAGGAGGCCATGCGCATCACCATGCGTCGCATAGGCGAGGCGATCGGCAACTCGGAACGTGTCCGCGCTGCGCGATAAGAATGGGCCTTCCGTATTGCGGCGCGTATCATGGTGCCGCTGCATTCAATGTACCGTCGTAATGACGTCGGATCGTTTCAAGCGACGGCAAAGGCCCGATCAGCGGTGGGCGTTCCGATGAGCCAACTCATGCTCAATTAGGTGCACTGTCACCGAAATCGGCTCCGGAAGCGGCTCTGGTAGGCGGTACGATCTCCTCAGGACGCCAATGCGGCGCGCGCGTCGGGGTCGGCCGGCGAAGATGGTGCGGATCGCTTCCTCGTCCGGTCCAGCGGCGGTCGAGCGCGTGCGCCGCCGCACAGCATCCGTCTCTCCCTCGTGGTCAAACACCCATAGGCGCTCCGATCTCCTGCGGTCGGGCGGCTTTGCGCGGGAGGGGCGAATGCCGCATTTCGTCAAGTTTGTCGGAAACCCCCACGCCTCGGCGCCGCCCGCCATCAAGCAGCAGGATCAGAAGGTTGCGGTGGGCGAATCCATCCGTATCGGTTTCACCAACATGCAGTCCTGGATCGACATTCGCGCCAACAATCCGAGCGTACGCATCACCAGGCGGGAGGCGGTCGAGAAAGCCACGAATGGCATAGGCTGGTTTGAGATCGTCGGGATGTACGAGAGTTCGACCGAGATCACCGCGGTCGACACCAATACCGGCTATGTCTGGGATCAATTCACGCTCGATGTCAAAGGCAAACTCAAAAGGAAAGACCGCCCGCCCGTTCGCGGAATGACGTTCAATTATTACGTCGACACGAAAGGCATAGGCCCGAACTACAATGCGTCGATCGTTCTCGAATGGAAGGTTGCGCTCGTCCCGGTCAACGGGCCCAAGATCAAGGACTCCGACGAGATCATGTTCAACGCGTCCAATTGGCGCGCCGGCGAATGGAATGCCTGGACCGCCAACTTCAAGAAGCTGATCGAGTCCTCCTGGAGCGAGAGAATATGGCTGTCCACGCCGGCATCGCTTCACGAGCTTGAAGTCGCCGATCCTGGCGGCGGCAAGCGCCGGGTGAACCTTCACTGCGTGCTGAAATGCGTCATTTCCCATTCCGGCGCGGCACATCAGATCATCAGGGTCGTCAAGGCCAAACTGCCCTCGGTCGGCGCCTTCCGCTCCGATTCCCGTCTCCTGGACAAGAATGATCTGAATATCGATCCCGTGGGGACCTATGCCGAGCAAACCAAGCCGTTCACCACGGCGGTTCACGAAATCGGCCATAATCTCGGCTTTACGCATGCGTGCCAGGCGACAACGCCCGCGACGCCCTATTGCCTGGCCGCGGATCCGAACAGCGGGGAGATCATGGCGACCGGCAACGAATTGCGGGTGCGCCACGCCATGCCATGGCAGCGGGCCGCGGCGACATGGTTCAGCAGCGGCGGAACCTCCTGTTTGCCAACCGATTTCGGACCGTCATTCGTCAGGCTCGCACCGGTCGCGGTGCCGTAGCGCGTGCGTTACGGACAGGGGTACAGGCTGTCCGCGACAGGCGGCTGCCATTGCCGCGCCGGTCCGGCGCAAAATCGCGCGCTCCAACCACGCGTCACCGGCGCGCAGGCCAGCACACGAAGGGCCGATCAGCGCGCCAAACCCGATCCGCTGCCAACCTCCGAAAGCTGAGACCGTCAGACGTCGGTGATCGATGCGCTGCCGCGGCGGCTGCGAGCCTTGCCGATCTCCTTCGTCGTTGCCAGGAACGCGGCAATCAGGCGCGTGTGGATGCGGTCGCGCATGCACACGATGCGCGCATAATTGTAAATGTCGGCATCGAGAATTGGCAGGAACGCGAGGCGCTCGTCGCCAATATATTCGGCGGCCGAGACAACCCCGAAACCGACGCCCATCGCGACCGCCTCGCGCACGGCTTCGCGGCTGCCGATTTCCATGACGATGTCAGGCTTCACGCCGGCCTTGACCAGAGCCTCCTCGGTCGCCCTTCGCGTGTTCGAGCCGTGCTCCCGCATGACCATGCGCAGCCCGTGCAGTTCATGGATCGAAAGGCCCTTGCGCTGATGCGCGAACAGCGGGTGATCGCGGCGGCCGAAGGCGACGATGCGGTCCTTGCTGTACTGCGATATCCAGAGCCGGGCGTCCTTTTCCACATGGGCCAGAACTGCGACATCCGAACGGAAGTCCGTCAGGCTTTTGAGCACGTCGTGTGAATTGCCGACCGAGACGGAAATCTCGATCTGCGGGTAGCGCGCGTGGAAGGCAACGAGCATTTCGGTGACGTGGAACGGTCCCACCGCGCCCACCCGAAGATGCCCCGTGCGCAGTTCCCTGCTCTCGGTCAGGAAATGCCGGGCATCGGCCTCCTCCGCGAACATCCGGCGTGTGATCTGTTGCAACTGCGTGCCGGCCTCGGTCAGGCGCAGGCGGCCTCCGGCCCGCACGAACAGTTCGACCGAATAGTCCTCCTCAAGCGCGCGAATCTGCGCCGTCAGCGTGGGCTGGCTGACGTTGAGCTGGGCCGCCGCGGCCGTGACGCTGCCCAGGGCGGCGACCGCGTGGAAGGAGCGAAGCTGCGTGTGGCGCATAGAAAAAACCTATAATGCCGAGAGAATATATCAATTCGACATATGGCGCATCCAAGCGCTCCCATTGGGCCCAAGAACAAGCTCATCGGGAGGATCCGAGCCGTGCCATCCTGGACATATGCAAATCCGGTCGACGTCACCTTCGGGGAAGGCAGCCTTGCCTTGCTCGGAAAGAAGGTCGACGGTCGGCGCTACTGCCTGCTGACCTACAACGACAACAGCTATTTCGACGAACTGGTCGAACAGGTCGGCCGTGAGGTCGGCCGACCGGCGGTCATCGTGCGCGACGTCGAGCCGAACCCGAGCTTCAACGGCCTTCGGGTGGCCTGCTCCTCATTCGGAGCCGCGTCGCAGGCACCCGATGTGATCGTCGCCCTCGGTGGCGGATCGGTCATCGACACGGCCAAGGTGCTGGCCGCCTCGGGAGGCGATTTCGCCCGGGCGCAGGCCTATCTCGAGGGGCGCAGCGGGCCTGGAACCCTTCTCGGCATTCCGATCATCGCGGTGCCCACGACGTCCGGCACCGGCAGTGAGGTGACCTCCTGGGCGACTGTCTGGGATACCGAGGCGAAGAGGAAGTATTCGCTCAATCGTCCGAATCTCTATCCCCGGCACGCCATTCTCGATCCTGAACTGACGCTGCGCGTGCCGCGGGCACTGACGCTCAGTACCGGCCTCGATGCGCTGTCGCATGCGCTCGAGAGCATCTGGAACGTCAATGCCAACCCGGTCTCGGCGAACCATGCGGTGTTCGCCGCGAGCGAGATGCTGCAGGCCCTGCCGCCGCTTCTGGACGATCTCCACAACGTCGCCCTGCGCAGCCGGGTCGCGCGGGCCAGCCTCTCCGCCGGCCTTGCCTTCTCGAACACCAAGACGGCGCTGGCCCATTCGCTGTCCTACTATCTGACGCTTCATCACGGCACGGTGCACGGCATCGCCTGTTCCTTCAGCCTGCCGGCCGTCATGCGCAGCGTCATCGGCCGGAACGAGACCTGCGACGCCACGCTGAAGCGCATCTTCGGCGATGACCTCGGCCGGGGCGCCGATCTTCTGGAGGACTTCCTGAAGGCACTCGGCGTCTCGACGCAGGCCACCGACTACGGCGTCACGCGCGAGGACTGGATCGAGGCGATCGACGACGCCCTGGAGGGAGAACGCGGCCGCAACTTCATCGGCAGCCGCGAAGCTGTCCTCGCAGCCGCAGCGTGACGGGAGGCAGGTCATGAACATAAACCACAGGATCGACACGGACGTCATCGCCAACGGGCGTTCCTACAGGCGCCCCGAAAAGCCGGTCGTCGTCATCTGCATCGACGGTTCGGAGCCGGGCTACATCGAAAGCGCCATCGCGGCGCGGCTGGCCCCCAATCTCGACCGGCTCATGAAAACCGGCGCGAACACCACCGCGCTTTCGGTGATCCCGAGCTTCACCAATCCCAACAACCTTTCGATCATCACCGGGCGCCCGCCCGCCGTGCACGGCATTGCCGGCAACTTCTTCTACGACCGCGAGGCCAAGGAGGAAGTGATGATGAACGATGCCCGCTTCCTGCGGGCGCCGACCATCCTTGCCGAGTTCCAGAAGGCCGGAATGAAGGTCGCCATGGTCACCGCGAAGGACAAGCTGCGGACCCTGCTCGGGAAAGGCCTCGACTTCACCAGCGGCACCGCGATCGCCTTTTCGTCCGAAAAGGCGGACAAGGCGACCCGGGCGGACAACGGCATCGACAACGTCCTCGATTTCGTCGGCCTGCCGCTTCCGGAAGTCTATTCCGCGGATCTCTCCGAGTTCGTGTTCGCGGCCGGCGTCAAGCTGCTTCGCACGTTCCGGCCTGATGTCATGTACCTCTCGACGACTGACTACGTGCAGCACAAGGCGGCGCCGGGCTCCGCCATCGCGAACAGCTTCTATGCGATGTTCGACCGCTATGTCGGCGAACTCGACGCGGCCGGTTGCACCCTGGTCATGACCGCCGATCACGGCATGAACGACAAGCATTTTCCGGATGGCGCGCCGGACGTGATCTACCTGCAGGATCTGCTGGATCGTCGCTTCGGCACGGGCACGACCAGGGTCATCCTTCCGATCACCGATCCCTATGTCGCCCATCACGGTGCACTGGGCTCGTTCGCAACCGTCTATGTCGATGCCGAAAACCAGCAGCCGGTCATCGATTTCCTGAAGGTCGTCGACGGGATCGATATCTCGATATCGGCGCAGGAAGCGTGCGAGCGCTTCGAACTGCCGGCCGACCGCATTGGCGACGTGGTGGTTCTGTCGTCACGCCACAAGGTCCTCGGGACGGCGCCGCAGCGGCACGACCTGTCGGGTCTGTCCGAACCGCTGCGCTCGCATGGCGGCCTCACCGAACAGGTGGTGCCGATGATCGCAAACCGTGCCATCGCGGTTCCGGCCGGCAGGACCCTTCGCAACTTCGACGTCTTCGACGTCGCGCTGAACCTGGTGCGGTGACGTCATGAACGCCAATTTCAAACCGTCCGTCCGCCGCGAGGCCATGCGGATTGCCGGCAAGCCGGTCCATACGGACGATACTGTCGCGGTCCTCAATCCCTATGACGGTGCGACGGTCGGCACCGTTCCGGCGGCGCGGGCCGAGCACGTGCGCGAAGCCTTTGCCAAGGCGCGTGCTTTCAAGCCGGCCCTGACCCGCTACGAACGTCAGCAGATCCTCCAGAAGACGGCGGAGACCCTGCGGGACCGCAGGGAGGACTTCGCCCGGCTGATCACCGCGGAATCGGGCCTGTGCTGGAAGGATTCGCTCTACGAGGCGAGCCGGGCCTACGATGTCTGGTCGTTCGCGGCGCAGCTCACGATCAAGGACGACGGCGAGATCTATTCCTGCGACATCTCTCCGAATGGCAAGGCGCGGAAGATCTATACCACCCGCCTGCCGCTGCTCGGGGTCATCTCGGCCATCACGCCGTTCAATCACCCTCTCAACATGGTCAGCCACAAGCTGGCGCCCGCGATCGCGACCAACAATCGTGTCGTGCTGAAGCCTACGGAACTCACGCCGCTGACGGCGCTGGCGCTGGCCGACGTGCTCTACGAGGCCGGCTTGCCGCCGGAAATGCTGTCCGTGGTGACAGGCAATCCCTCGACCATGGGCGACAGCATGATCACCGATCCCGATGCGGACCTGGTGACCTTCACCGGCTCCGTGCGTGTCGGCAAGCACATCGCCAGCACCGCCGGCTACAAGCGCATCGTCCTCGAACTCGGCGGCAACGATCCGCTGATCGTGATGGAGGATGCGGACCTCGACAAGGCGGCCGAGCTCGCCGTGACCGGCGCCACCAAGAATTCGGGACAGCGCTGCACCGCCGTGAAGCGCATCCTGGTGGTCGAAGACGTCGCGGATGCTTTCGCCAGGCTCGTCGTGGAGAAGGCCCAGCGCCTCACATGCGGCGATCCCATGGACCCCGCGACCGATGTCGGCACCGTCATCAACGAGCGGTCGGCGATCCTGTTCGAGAATCGGGTGAATGCGGCTGCCGAGCTCGGCGCCGAAGTCCTCCATGGCATGACCCGCCGCGGCGCCCTGTTCCCGCCGACCGTCGTCGACCGTGTGCCCTATGACTGCGAACTCGTCCGGGAGGAGACGTTCGGGCCGGTGATTCCGATCATCCGCTGCCCGCGCGACATCGCGCAGGTGATCCGGATTTCCAACTCGACCGCTTATGGGCTGTCTTCGGGAGTCTGCACGAACCGCCTCGATTATGTCGCGCGTTTCGTGGCCGAGCTTGAAGTCGGCACGGTCAATATCTGGGAGGTCCCCGGCTACCGGATCGAGATGTCGCCCTTTGGCGGGATCAAGGATTCCGGCCTCGGCTACAAGGAAGGCGTCGTCGAGGCGATGAAGAGCTTCACGAACGTCCGGACCTGGTCGCTGCCCTGGGCGGCATAGCGCCGCCCATCCCATCCCCATCCCCACCAGCACTCAGCAGGGAGGCGCCGCGCCGCCCATCGACCTCGCACGCCTTTGTCCAAGACAAATAAATCCCAGGGAGGGACGTTATCATGAGCAGCGTGTCATACGGTACGCCAATCCAGCCGGCTTCAAGTGCCGTCGACGCAGCCTTCCGCCGCGCGCAAGGGCGGATGCTGCTGGCGGCGATGTTCTGCTACCTCTTCTTCTATACGGGCCGGCAGACTTTCGGTTTCGCCATCCCCGGCATCCAGACCGAATTCGGCGTCTCCAAGGAGGCCCTCGGCTGGGTCAGTGCCATCATGCTCTGGTGCTACGCCGTCGGCCAGGCGATCAATGGCAATCTCGGGGACAAGTTCGGCGGGCGCCGGGTCATGAGCGCCGGTGCCATCCTGTCCTGTGCCATGAATTGGGCGACGAGCTTTGCGACCGGGATTATGAGCCTCGGCGCCTTCTGGGGCATCAACGGCTATTTCCAGGCCATGGGCTGGGCGCCGGGCAGCCGCCTGCTCTCCAACTGGTGGGGAAGACAGGACCGCGGCAAAGTCTTCGGCTGGTATGTCTTCGCGGCGGGTCTTGCCTCCGTCCTGTCCTATGTCACCTCGCTCGTGGTCGTGCACTACCTGCAGCTCGACTGGCGCTGGATTTTCCGCCTGCCCGTGCTGCTCCTTCTGGTCGGTGGGATCACGTTCTATCTGGTGGCGCGGGAGCGGCCCGAGGATCTAGGTTTCCAGTCGCCGCATGACGACGCCGCGGATCGGCGGGAAGCCGACAAGGTGGCTGACGACGAGGGGTCATGGGATCGCTACAAGGGCGTCCTTTCGAACTGGCGCCTGCTGGTCGGCGGCCTGGCGATCGGCTTCCAGAATGCCGCGCGCTACGGCCTGCTGATCTGGGTTCCCGTGCACTTCCTGGGAGCCAACTGGGCGAAAGGCGCCGGCCAGGCCGCCGCCATCGACCCGAAGTGGATCAGCATCGCGCTGCCGGTCGGCATGGCGATCGGCGCGGCGACCAACGGATGGGTCTCGGACCGCATCTTCAATTCGAAGCGCTATCTCGCCATCGTTCTGTACATGGTGCTGGCCGCCGTCACGTCCCTCTACATGTACACGATCCCCGCATCCGACGTTTACAAGGGCATCGCCGTGCTCTTCCTCTGCGGCTTCTTCGTCTATGGCCCACAGTCTTCGTTCTGGGCGCTGTGCCCGGATCTTGTCGGGCACAAGCGGGCGGGCACCGCGATCGGGGTCATGAACTTCTTCGCCTACCTCTTCGCAGGGCTCGGCGAACCGCTCATCGGCAAGTTCATGGACGCCCATCACGACACTTCGCTGGTGTTCCTGATCGTCGCCATTGCGAGCGCGGCAAGCGCGACGGTCGCCCTGTTCATCAGGCGCTGATCCGAGCCTTCCTTTGGGCCTGCCGGGAGACCATCTCGGCAGGTTCATTTTGGGGTGCGCGCCGCTATCGGCCTGCCGCTGGATGGACAGGTCGGTGGCAGGTCAGCCCGGCTCCAACCCCTTTTCATTCCCAGCGGCAAAGAACGCCTTGTCGGAAGCGAGCCTTTTGGACGTCATGCATGGGCCCAGGAGCAAACCTTCGAAATTCCGGGTGAGTGCAAAGCCAACGACGGCTCTGTACGGACGACCGATGGCCGGCAATCGGGACGAGCGCAAGGCCCGGGCCGCCGCCAGGCGCCGAGAACGTCGATCATGCCGTGTCCTTCTGGACGGGGAACCGGGTGGCGAATACGTCCTTGGCGGCGAACAGGCCGTTGAGCGCAGCAGGAAAGCCCGCATAGACCGCCATCTGAATGACGATCTCGGTGATTTCCTCCTTGGTCAGCCCGACGTTCAGGCCCGCCTCGATGTGAACCTTCAATTGCGGCGTCGCGGTCCCCATCGCGGTCAGCGCTGCGATGGTCGCGATCTCCCGGGCACGCAGATCGAGACCGGGGCGGCTGTAGATGTCGCCAAACGAGAATTCGAATACGTAGTTCGCGAAGTCGGGGGCAATGTCCGCGAGAGCGGCAACGACATTGTGGCCGGCTTCGCCGTCGATTTCAGCGAGCGCCCGCTTGCCGCGTTCCAGCCGGCTTTCGCCGGCGTTCGGGGATTGGTGCGTCATGGTCTGCCATCCTCTGTTCCTGGCCGGCATATCCGGCGATCTTGGTGTCGAGGACGAGAAGGCAGGCTTGCAGCCTGGCGACATGCGCGCGGACACGCTCGCGGTGCTGTTCCAGCAACGCGCCACGCTCCGCCTCCGTGCCGACGCCACCCTCCCGCAGGGCCGCGTAGCGCAGCATGTCCCGGATAGGCATCCCGGTCGTCTTGAGACGCTCGAGAAACTCCATCCAGACGAGGATTGATGCGTCGTAGTCACGCTGGCCCGATCGGTCCCTGTCGGCATGGGGAAGCAGCCCGATCCGCTCATAGTAGCGGATGGTATGGGCCGAAAATCCCGAACGCTTCGCCAGTTCGCCAATCTTCACGAACGTCCTTCCTTCGTCACGACGCACGGGAAGCTACGGGTTGGAGCGCACTCCAAGTCAACAGGCAAAATGCAGCCTCGTCCCGCGTGATGACGGGCTGGAACGCCCGGGCGCCGGACGAGGCTCCCGCTTTCGAACGTCACCTGAAATCGAGGCCCGGTCACGCCTTCGCCGGCAGGCGGCCCCGGTCGATCGCCCGATCCCGCCGCGTCTCCAATGCTGCCTCAGGATCACCGAATGCGTGGCATGGTCGCTGATGACGTCCGAATCTCGTCTCGGTCAAACGCGCCGCCTCGCAGATGAGGCCGGCGGCGCCTGGAGCTGGGAGCCCCGTCACCGACGCGCAACGGCCCGCCAGCACCACCACCCGAGCCCGATCGTCAGCCCGACATTCAAGACCGACGCGCCGGCCATCACGCCGAAGGCCAGCGCCGCGCCGCCTCTGTCGATCAGCACCGCACCGAGCGTCGGGGCGATCGCCATGCCGATCAGGATCGGCAGGCCCAGCCTGCCCATCAACGGCGCGTACCGGGCCGGGCCGAACAGGACCAGGGGGACGGTGCCGCGCACGATGGAGCTGATGCCGTTGCCGGCGCCGTAGGCGATCAGCGCCAGCGCGACGAGCGGAAAGCCGGCCCAGAGCAGCAGGACGCCGATCGCGACGAGGACGACGCCCGACAGCATGGCCCAGAGCGGGTGAAAGCGCCGGCCGGCCGCCATGTCGACGATGCGCGCGGCGACCTGCGAGGGGCCGATCAGTGCGCCGAGCGCGACCGCTGCGGCAAGGTCGAGCCCGCGCGCCTGGAGGAGCGTCAGCAGATGCATGGACATCATCGACAGCGTGACCGAGCCGATGGTCAGGATGAGGCCGAGCAGAGCGAAGGCCGTTGGCTGGCGTTCAAGGGGAAGCTCGGGAATGGTCGAGGCCGGCGCCGGCGGCATGGCTTCGAGCGCGGGCGGGCGGCGAGGCAGGCAGAACCAGTAGAGCGGCGCGCCGACGCCGATATGGATCGCGGCATAGGTCCATGAGGCTGCCCGCCAGCCATGCGTCTCGAGCAGCCAGGCGGTGGCCGGCCATGAGACGGTGCTGGCAAAGCCGCCGAACAGGGTCACGAAGGTGATCATGCGCCGTGCGGCATGGCCATAGTGGCGGCCGAGCGTCGCGAAGGCTGGATCATAGAGGCCGCAGGCCATGGCGAGGCCGAGCACCGCCCAGCCGAAAAGATAGACCGGCAGGGCCGGGGCTGCGGCAAGGCAGCCGAGCCCTGCGGCGAAGAGCAGCGAGCTTGCGGCCAGCACCGGGCGGCCGCCATGGGCCTGGATCGCCCTGCCGACGCGCGGCGATGCGAGGCCCGCGATCAGAAGCGCGATCGACAGGCCGCCGACGACGAAGGACGGCGGCCAGCCGGTATCGGCGGCGATCGGCCCGGCGAGGACCCCGAGCAGATAGAACGAGGATCCCCAGGCAAGGATCTGCAGGGCGCCCAGGATGACGACCGCCCCGCGCCGGCGGCCGGGCTCGGCTGTTTCAAGCGACATGCGGGGCCGCCGGCCTTGGCGGCACCACCTCTCCGTCCTCCTTCACGAAAGGGCCGATATGGGGGTTCGGCAGGATGTCGAGCACGGTCTCCGACGGACGGCAGAGCCTGACGCCGCGCGGCGTCACCACGATCGGCCGGTTGATCAGGATGGGGTGGGCCAGCATGGCGTCGATGATCTGGTCGTCGGTCCATCGGTCCGCGCCAAGGCCGAGCTCGGCATAGGGCGTTCCCTTCTCGCGCAGCAGGTCGCGCGGGCGCATGGCCATCGCCGCGAGCAGCGCGGCGAGGCGCGCCCGCGTCGGCGGGGTCTTCAGATAGTCGATGATCTCGGGCTCCTCGCCGCTCCGGCGAATCATCGCCAGGGTGTTGCGCGAGGTTCCGCAATCCGGGTTGTGATAGATGACGATGCTCATGCCTTGCAGTGCCTCATGTCGGAGCGCGACGATCTTGCCCGGTCGAGCCTGGCTTGTCCGAGGCGGTTACGAGAGCCGCCCTCACGCGGCGCGCCGGCGTCAGGCATGGTCCCGCACCTTGGCCGGTCCGCAGCCGGCTTCGCCCGGTGCCGGCGCGCAGATCTCCGGATGGCCGGCGCAGCAATCCTTCATGAGGAATTCGACGAGGCCGCGCAGCGCGCGATAGTCGGCGGCGTAGATGATCGAGCGGGCGACGCGGCGCGCGGCGATCAGGCCCGATCCTTCCAGATCCTTCAGGTGGAACGAGACGTTGGATGCGGAAACGCCGACCGCCTCGGCGATCGCGCCCGATGCAAGCCCGTCGGGCCCGGCCTGGACCAGCAGGCGGACGATCCGCAGCCGGGTTTCCTGCGACAGGGCGGCAAAGCCGACACGCGCTTGACGCTCATCCATATTTCAACAATCCTATATTCATAGGAATATCAAAACAAGGATAGCTCCGATGCCTGCCGCTGCCAAGTCCGTTGCCGACGGCATGATCCACGGCCCCGAAATCGGCGCGGCCGCGCTTTTCCGCGCGCTCGCCGATCACAAGGAGAAGGCGCTGGTGTTCAGCTATGACGGCCGCGACGTGCAGCCGAGCTACCACGTCACGGAGGTCAAGACCGGTGCCTTCAGCGGCCTCGACTGCGGCGCGAACCCGGAGCGCTGGACGAAACCTTCGTGCAGCTCTGGGACATCGTCGAGGCGAGCCGCGGCCATATGCCGGCGGGAAAATTCCTCGCCATCATGGGCAAGGTCGCCGACAGCGTCGGCTTCCCCGGCGACGCCCGGCTGACCTTCGAAGTCAGCGACGGCGTGCGGCCGATGCAGCTCTACAAGGCCGATCGCATCGCCGTCGACGGCGACGTCGTGCGCGTTCCGCTCTCCGCGCGTCCTTCGAGCTGCAAGCCGCGCGACCGCTGGCTGGAAGAGCAGCGGAGCGCTTGCTGCGCGACCGCTACCCGGCAGCCCTGCTGCAGCTGATCGCGCGGCGCCGCCCGCGATCCGGCGCGCCACATCACCCCCGGCGCGCCGCCTCGATCGCGGCGACGTCGATCTTGCGCATCTCCATCATGGCTTCGAAGGCGCGTTTCGCTTCGCCGCCGCCGGCCGCCAGCGCCTCGATCAGCACGCGCGGCGTGATCTGCCAGGAAATGCCCCATTTGTCCTTGCACCAGCCGCAGGCGCTCTCCTCGCCGCCATTGCCGACGATGGCGTTCCAGTAGCGGTCGGTCTCCTCCTGCGTCTCGGTCGAGATCTGGAAGGAAAAGGCCTCGTTGTGCTTGAAGGCCGGGCCGCCATTGAGGCCGAGGCAGGGGATGCCGGCGACCGTGAAGGCGACCGTCAGCACGTCGCCGGCCTTGCCGGAGGGATAGTCGCTCGGCGCGCGATGCACGGCGCTCACCGTGCTGTGCGGAAAGGTCTCGGCATAGAAACGCGCTGCGGCCTCGGCGTCCTTGTCGTACCAGAGGCAGATCGTGTTCTTGGCAATGGCCATGGCTTGTCCCTCTCGCTCGCCCGGCCCGGCTCGGACCGGTTTCCAGCTCCGCTGCGGGGACCGCGGGCGCGGATCCACCGCGACAATGCAATGCCCATGGCCCGCCGGACGTTCCGCGGCACCGGACCGGAAGCAGTCGGACCTTCTTAACGATCCGCCGAAAGAGGCACGGGGCCCGCGCCATCGCGAGCGCGAAACGGGCTGGCAATAATATTATCACATGATACGAGTTGCCGCGGCGGCGCAGGCCGCTTTTTTTGACTTACAGGCGAAACACAGGCCGCGGGCCGGGCCGGACGCGCCATGGCGGCGGCCGATGCGAGGTGGAAGCAGACGATGAGCAGGCAGGCGTCGGAGCCGTTCCAACTGACCGACTTCTTTCCCTACCGGCTGGCGGTGCTGTCGGAGCGGGTCTCGATGGCGGTAGCCCAGCTCTATTCCTACCGCTTCGACGTGACGCGTGCCGAATGGCGGGTGCTGGCGGCACTCGCCGTCAACAACGCCATGACGTCGAAGGAGATCATCGCCTATTCGACGCTGGAGAAGATGCAGGTGAGCCGCGCCGTCGCCAGCCTCGAGGCAAAGGGCCATGTCGTGCGCTCTACCGACGCCGCCGATCGGAGGGCCCAGATCCTCACCCTGACGGCGGCGGGACGAGCCCTGTTCAAGAAGATCGTGCCGATCGCGCGGGCGCGCGAAGCCGATCTCCTGCAGGACCTCGACAGCGAGCAGCTCGCTTTGCTCGACAGCATGATGGACAAGGTGCTCAACCGTGCCCAGAAGCTGGTCGAGCGTGGCTGAGCCGCGCCGCCGGACGGAGCCCTAGTCGGTGTGCTGGATCAGGTCGAAGGCCCGTTCCAGCTTGCCGAGCAGGGTGTCGAGCTGCGCCCGCTCGGCCGCGCTCAGGCAGGCGAGCACCGCGCGCTCGCGCTTCAGCAGCAGCGGCACCAGCTCCGCGTAGACCGCTCGCCCCTGCGGCGTCAGCTCCAGCATCACCTCGCGCCCGTCGTCCTGCGAGGCGAGGCGCCGCACATGGCCGAGCCTGACCAGCGTGCCGACGGCGCGGCTGATCGTCGATTTGTGGGTGCGGGTGCAGTGGACGACATAATGCGCGCTTTTCGGCTCGGACCGGGGGCCGAGGGTTGCGAGCACGCGCCATTCGGGAATGTCGATGCCGAAGCGCGAAATATATTCGGCGGCGAGCGCGTTGGAGAACTCGGCCGCCAGCCGGTTGAGCCGGAACGGCGTGAAGCGGAGCAGATCGAGCGGCTTGGTCATCCGGTCAGCCATAAAGCAGGGCACGCCGCCGCGAAACGGCGATGCGCACGGGTTCCTTGACGGTTGCACCTGCAACGGCTTATTTGGTTGCAATCGCAACCATTTTGCAAGGGCCGTCGGAGGGACCGGATATTCCCGCCGCCCGGGCGGCCCAGGATCAGGGAGTGCCGCGCCGTGAGCCCCACCACCGCCACCAGGACCTTCGCCAGCCAGGCCGACCTTGCCGACAAGAAGGAGACCTTCACCGAGCTCGCCGACGGCGTGTTCGCGCTGACCGCCGAGGGCGATCCGAATTCCGGCGTCATCATCGGCGACGACAGCGTCATGGTCATCGACGCGCGGGCGACGCCGGTCATGGCCAAGGAACTGGTCGCGCGCATCCGCGCGGTGACCGACAAGCCGATCCGCCATGTCCTGCTGACCCACTACCATGCCGTGCGCGTGCTCGGCGCGAGCGGCTTCGAGGAGCGTGTCAACGTCATCGCCAGCGACGTCGCGCGCGACATGATCGTCGAGCGCGGCGCCCAGGACATGGCCTCCGAGATCGAACGGTTCCCCCGGCTGTTCCGCGCCCGCGAGACGATCCCGGGCCTGACCTGGCCGACCGTGACCTTCAAGGGCGAAATGACGCTCTGGCTGGGCTCGCGCGAGGTGCGCATCATCCATGCCGGCCGCGGTCATACGCGCGGCGACACCATCGCCTGGCTGCCCAAGGAGAAGGTGCTGTTTGCCGGCGACCTCGTCGAATATGGCGCCACCCCCTATTGCGGCGACGCGCATTTCCGCGACTGGCCGGCAACGCTCGACCGGCTCGAGGCGCTCCAGCCGGAAAAGCTGGTGCCGGGCCGCGGCGACGCCCTGGCGACGCCCGAGCAGATCAAGGCCGGCATCGGCGAGACGCGCGCCTTCCTGAAGGACGTGTTCGCCATCGCCGAAGCCGGCGTCAAGGCCGGCCATGACCTGAAGACGGTCTATGGCGAGGCGATGCGCCAGCTCCGGCCGAAATATGGCCACTGGGTGATCTTCGATCATTGCATGCCGTTCGACGTCTCGCGCGCCTATGACGAGGCGCAGGGCATCGACAATCCGCGCATCTGGACCGCCGAGCGCGACCGGGAGATGTGGCTGGCGCTGGAAGGCTGAAGCCGGTCGCGCCGCGCAGGGCAGTTCCCGCGCCGCCTCGCTCCGTCAGACGATGCGGACCTGTTCGGTGAGATAGAGTTCGAGCCCGGCGGCCTTCGCGGCCGCTGCCGCCTGCGCGAAGGCGGCCGAGGCCTGCGCGAGGTCGGCAAAGCCGGCGATCGCGACAAAGGCCGGCGGGTGCGGCTCCGAGGCCAGGTCCTGCCGCCGCATCACCTGGGCGACCTGCAGCACCTTGATAAATGATTTGCCGGCGAAAAGGTGCGACCACTGCTGCGCCCGCGGACCCGCCGGGGCACCGGTGCGGTCGACCGCGAAAATCCGGTGCGCCGGCGCGTCGTAGGGCGGCGCCTCGGCCATGATGAGCCCGGTCAGCGCGGAAAGAAAAGCCGGCTCGTCGGCGATCAGCCGGCGGGTCGCTTCGGACCGTGCGGCCTCCGCGATCGCGGCAGCATTGCGGAACCACAGTTCGACGAAGCCGTGGATCGGCCATTCGGCGTCCAGCTCCGAGACGCTTGCGCCGAGGACATGGTTCTGGTCGTAGCGAACGAGGCCCGGCAGGTGCCGGGCGATCTCCGCATGCGGGCCGGCCCAGTGCTGCCGGAACGCCATTGCCGGCAGGCTCCCGCGGCGCCTGAGCAGGGTGATGCGCTGGCTCAACGTCGATCTCCGTTGTTGTCGCGGCGGTCAGGCCGTTTCGCCGAAGGCGTGATCCTGCGCGAACCGCCGGGCAGCTCCGCCGGCCGATGCTGGCGCCGCAGAAAGCCGAGGGCGAAATCGGCGAGCCGGCGGCCTCGGGACGCACAGGAACGGAATGATGGGCATCGGCTCCCAGGCGGCTCAGAGGGATGGCAGCGGCATGACGAAACGGTCATGCGTTTTCACATAGACCCCGGCCCCGGCAATGCGGCCGACGAGGTCGAGCGCGTCGGCGTCGACATGGTAGCGCTCGGAAATGATGCCCTCATGGGCGTGGATCAGCACGGCCTCGCCGATGACGAGGTAATAGGGGGTCCTGCCCAGCTCGACGATGCGTTCCAGCCGGCATTCGAAGGCGACCGGTGCCTCGGCGATGCGCGGCGGCCGCACCTGCTCGGAGGGCACCGTGCTGAAGCCGGCGAGCGCCATCTCGTCGACATGCGCCGGATGCTCGCCGGCGCAGACGTTCATCTGCTCCTTGATCGCGTCGCTGACCAAGTGGATCACGAATTCTGGGCAGTGGCGGATATTGACCAGCGTATCCTTCTGGGCGCCGGCCTTGGGCCCGATCGAAAACATCAGCATGGGCGGATCGACGGCGATGGCGTTGAAGAAGCTGAAGGGCGCCGCGTTCGGCCCGCTCGGCCCGAGCGTCGAGACGAGGCCGATCGGCCGGGGATAGACCAGCCCGCCCATCAGCTTGTACTGCTCGGCCCAGCTCAAATCGCGGATGTCGAGGCTTTTGGAGGCGCGCGCTGCCGCCGCGGTCGTCTGCATGTCGTGTCCATTCTGATTCGGAGGCACGCCGGGCGGATCGCGCGCCCGGCGTCCGGAGGGCTCAGGTCCCGCTGCTTCTGCCAGTCGCACGGCTGGCGGTCCGCCTGCGGCCGGCGTCTGGACGGTCGGATGGTCCGGTCGCCGCCGGCTGGTGACCGGCGGGGCTGCCGGTGAAGCCGAGCACCCTGGAAATGGCCGCCGTGGCGGCGCGGACATGCTGGACCAGCGGGCTTTGCGGGTCGGTGTCGAGCCGGCCGCTGCGGCCGAACACCGACAATCCCATGGCAAGCTTGCCGGCAACATCGAAGATGGGCGCGGAAATGCCGGCAATGCCGGTGCCGCCGCCATCGGCGACGGTGGCGACGCCGGCCTTGCGGATGCGCGCCGTGAGCGCGGCGAGCTCGGCTTCGGATTTCGGTGCCAGCTCGCGGTTGGTCAGGCTGTTCTGCTCGATTTCGCGCAGGATCAGGGCGCGCGTGCGGGTCGGCTCCTCATAGGTGCTGAACAGCAGCCCGGTTGCCGACCAGGTCAGCGGGCAGACATGGGTCACCGGCACGACGCTGGCCTGGGCGTGACGCGCCTCGATCATGCGGACGAATTTCGGGCCATGCTCGCCCCAGACGACGAGAGCGGCCGTCTCGCCGACCTGCTCGGCGACCCGATCCAGCGTCTCGGCCGCCGCGCGCAGCGCGTCGAACCGGCCGAACCCCTGCAGGCCGATCTGCATGGCCATCGGCCCCAGGTCGTAGCGACCGCTCAGCTCGTCCTGAGCGCAAAGACCGGATCGCACGAGACTAACGAGATAGCGGTGCACCTTGGCTGCCGGCATGCCTGCCGCCTGGGCGATGTCGGAAAGCCGCTGGGGCCGGTCGCATGCCAGGATCGCGCGCAGGATTTCGCCCGCAACCTCAATGGATTGAATGCCGGCCTGAGCCTCGCTGGCCGGGCTGCCGTCGGTCTTTGCCATGCGTCCTGTCCAAACGGCGTCGAGATCGACGCCTTGACCATACAATCTCATTTGTGATTATATCTGGCAAGCGTAATTAATTACGCATTGTATAATTTTTATGAAGGAGACCAAGGATGGCCAGCGCTGCTGCCGTCGCCGGCGGGCGACATCACGATGCGCCGATCGCGACGATTCCGGGTTTGCTTCAGGATGAGGTGGCGCTGGTGACCGGCGCCGGCCAGGGCAATGGTGCCGCGATCGCCCGCGGTTTCGCGGCGAGCGGCGCCGCCGTCCTGCTCGCCGACATCGACGGCGCCAACGCCCGATCAGTCTCCGATGAGATCAATGCCGCGGGCGGACGGAGCGCGTCCTTCGCGCTCGACGTGACCGATGCCGGGCAGTGCGAGGCGGTGGCGCGAGAGGCGCGGGCCGCCTTCGGCCCGGTCTCGATCCTCGTCAACAATGCCGGCATCTTCCGGCGCAACGCCCTCGACGACGAAGCCTTCCTGGACAATGCCGGGCAGCAGCTGCGGGTCAATGTCGAGGGATCGCTCAACGCCGCCCGGGCCTGCCTGCCGCAGCTTCGGGAAACGCGCGGGCGCATCATCAACGTCGCCTCCATCGCCGCCTTCATCGCCTATCGGCGCAACGTCACGGGCTATGCCGCGAGCAAGGGTGCGGTGGTGCAGATGACCAAGGGGCTCGCCGCCGATCTCGCCGCCGACGGGATCCGGGTCAATGCGATCGCGCCCGGGCTGATTGCGACGCCCATGACCATCCCCTCCCGGTCGCAGCCGGCGGTCATGGACGAGCTCTACCAGCACGCGCTGATCAAGCGCTTCGCCGAGCCGGAGGAACTGGTCGGCTGCGCCCTGTTCCTGGCCTCGCGCCTGTCGACCTTCGTGACCGGTGTCACCGTCCCCGTCGACGGCGGCTTCCTGGCGATCTGAGGAGAAGCGCGGTGACCGAAGCCGACAGCAAGGCCGTGGCTCCCGGCGACCGGGGCCGGGAGGAGACGATGACCTGCGACCTGCTGGTCGCGGGATCGGGCGCGGCCGGAATGACCGCTGCTATTGTCGCGCGCAAGCTCGGGCTCGATGTCGTCGTGGTCGAGAAGGAGGGCGTGCTCGGCGGCACCACGGCCCTGTCGGGCGGCTATCTCTGGGTGCCCAACAATGGGGTCAACCGGGACGCCGGCACCGTCGATACGCGCGATGCCGCGCGCACCTATCTGCAGCACGAGGCCGGCAACCAGTTCGACGCCGAGCGCGTCGAGGCCTTCCTCGAGCACGGGCCGCGCATGGTCGACTTCATGCAGGCCAATACCCATGTGCGGTTCGAGCCCTCGGTGGCCTTTTCCGACTATCATCCCGACGCCCCCGGCGCCCTGCCGGGCGGCCGTTCGATCCTGACCCAGGCGGTCAGGGCTTCCCTGCTCGGCGAGAACCTCGCCCGGCTGCGCCCGCCCCGTCCGGAAATGACCTTGTTCGGTCTCACCATCGGCTCGGGCAAGGAGCTCTGGCACTTCTACCGCGCGACGCGCCGGCTCGGATCGGCGGCCTATGTCGCGCGCCGCCTGTTCCGACACGGCCTCGACGTCGTCACCCATGGCCGCGGCATGCTGCTGACCAATGGCAATGCCCTGGCGGCCCGGCTCTACCGCACCGCCATGGACCTGAACATCCCGGTCTGGTTCGACAGCCCGGTCCGCAGCCTCGTCAAGGGCCGCGACGGCGAGGTCGTCGGCGCGATGGTCGCATCGCCCCAGGGCCCCCGCCGGGTCATCGCCCGCAAGGGCGTCGTGCTCGCCTGCGGCGGCTTTCCTCAGAACGTCGCCCGCCGCGAGGAGCTCTATCCGCACGCCGCCAATGCCAATGAGCACGTCTCGTCCGCAAGCCCTGGCAATACCGGCGATGGCCTGCGCCTCGGCCAGTCCGTCGGCGGCAAGGTCGTCGAGGGCTACCCCAACCATGCGGCCTGGGCGCCGACCAGCCTGGTGCCGCGCAAGGATGGCACCAAGGGTCCGTTTCCGCATTTCATCGACCGCGGCAAGCCGGGCGTCATCGCGGTCCGCCGCGACGGCCGGCGCTTCGTCAACGAGGCCAACAGCTATCACGACTTCATCCAGGCCCTGTCCAAGGCGACACCCCCGGACGAGGTGATCGAGGCCTTCCTCATCGCCGATCACAGGACGATCCGCCGCTATGGCCTCGGCCACGTCAAGCCGGCGCCGATCCCGCTCGGTCCGTCTATCCGCTCCGGCTACCTGATCCGGGGCGCAACGCTCCGGGAGCTGGCGCAGAACGCCGGCATCGACGAGGCGGCCTTCGGGGAGACCGTCGCCCGCTGGAACGCCGACGTGCCCGGCGGAGTCGACACGGCCTTCGGCAAGGGCAGCACGGCCTACAACCGCTTTCACGGCGATCCGGAGGTGCAGCCCAATCCCTGCCTCGCGCCGATCGCCACCGGGCCCTTCTACGCGGTCCGGGTCATCGCCGGCGATATCGGCACGTTCACCGGCCTGCGCGCCGATGCCCATGCCCGCGTTCTGGACGCCGAGGGCCGGCCCATCTTCGGGCTCTATGCCGTCGGCAACGACATGGCGAGCGTTGCCGGCGGCAACTATGTCGGCGGCGGCATCACGCTCGGGCCGGGCATGACCTTCGGCTACATCGCGGCCCGCCATGCGGCAGGCGAGGCCGAGACCGGCAAGGCCGAGGCAGGCCGGCCGGAACTGGCGGCGACCTGAAAGGGCCGGGCGCCGGCGCGCGCCCGACCGGGCCCTGAGACCAACCATACCTGAAAAGACCACAAGGGGAGAAATGCGCATGGACCGTCGGTCACTGCTGAAATCATTCGCCGCCGCGCCGGCCCTGAGCCTTGCCGGGCGCGCCTACGCCCAGGCCGGAGAGATCCGCATCGGCTATCTCGGCGCCACGTCCGGCCCGGCCGCCTTCCTCGGCACCACTTCGCGCAATGCCTTCGACATGCTCGTCGAGCAGTACAATGCCAAGGGTGGCCTGTCGGGCAGGAAGATCACGGCCATTCCCTACGACACCGAGGGCAACAGCACGATCGCGGCCCAGCAGTTCCGCCGCCTCGCGGAATCGGACCGCGCCGACGTCATCATCGGTCCCAACACGACCGGCGAGGCGCTGGTGACCCGGACGATCGCGGAAGAGCTCAAGATCCCGATGATCTCCATGACCGGGACCGAATCGATCGTGGTTCCGCCGACGCCGCACGTGTTCAAGGTCGCGCCGACCGACCGCGCCGTGTCGCGCCACATGCTCCAGTTCGCCAAGGCGAAGGGCTGGAACAGCCTCGGCATCATCAGCTCGGCCGACGGGTTCGGCCAGGCGGGCGCGACCTATCTGAAGGAGAACGCCCGGAAGATGGACCTGAAGATCGCGCTCGCCGAGGAATTCGGCCCGCGCGATACCGACATGACGCCGCAGATCCTGCGGCTCCGCCGCGCCAATGTCGACGCCATGCTGATCTGGAGCGTCAATCCCGGGCCGACGATCATCCTGCGCAATGCGGCAGCCGCCGGCTTCGGCAAGCCGATCGTCAACAGTTTCGGCGTCGCCAGCGCCCAATTGCTCGACCAGGCCGGCCGCACTGCCGAGAACACCTATGTCTCGACCATGCGCCTGCTGATCCCCGACCAGCTGCCGCCGACCGATCCGCTGCAGCCGGTCGTCGCCAAGGTCGCGGCGGACTATCGGGCGCGCTTCAACGCGCCGGTCGCCACCTTCTCCGGCCATGCCTACGACGCGCTGAAGCTCATCGAGCTGGCGGTCGCCAAGACCAATGGCGACGTCACCCGCGCCGCGATCACCGCAGCCATCCATTCCGGCATCGCCTTCCCGGGCTGCAACGGCGAGATGAAATATTCCGCGGCCAACCATGGCGGGCAGGACGACACGTCCAACCCGATGGTCATGGTGCAGGTCAAGAACGGCAAGTTCGTCATCGCTCAGTGACACGACAACAAAAAAGGGGGGCGTAGGATGGACGGCGCCGTTCAGATCCTGGTCAGCGGGGTCATCGTCGGATGCATCTACGCGATGGCCGCGCTCGGTTTCACCATCGTCTTCAACGCGACGCGCATCGTGAACTTCGCCAACGGCGAATTCCTCATGCTCGGCAGCGTCGCACTGGCCGGCGCCATCACTACGGCGGGCCTGCCGCTGTGGCTCGCCGTCCTCGCGGCGATCGCCGCGACGGCGATCGTCGGCGTCGGCATGCAGGTGCTCGTGCTCAACCATGCGCGCAGCACCAACGAGCTGTCGCTCGTCATGCTCACCATCGGTGCCGGGCTCGCGGTCCGCGGCGCAGCCTCGCTCGTCTTCGGCCGCGAGGTGACCTTCGTCCCCGATTTCGGCCTGTTCCCGATGGTGCTCATGGGCGACGTCTACATCGTCAGCCAGGGCGTCTGGATCATCCTGACGCTCGGCGTGGTCAGCCTGCTGCTCTGGCTGCTGTTCGCGCGCACCACCTTCGGCAAGGCCATGAAGGCGGCGAGCGACGAGCCGCGCGCGGCCGCCCTCTGCGGCATCGAGCCCCGGCGGGCTGCGGCCGCCGCCTTCGGCATCGCCGCCGCGCTCGGCGGCCTTGCCGGCGCTCTGGTCGCGCCGATCTCGGCCGCCTTCTACGAGAACGGCGTGTTCCTCGGCCTGAAGGGGTTTGCCGCGGCAGTTGCCGGCGGCCTCGGCAATCCGCTCGGGGCGGTGATCGGCGGGCTCATCATCGGCATCGTCGAATCGTTCTCCGCCGGCTTCGTCTCGTCGGGCTACAAGGACGGCGTCGCCTTCATGCTTCTCCTGCTGGTGCTTCTGCTCAGGCCTTCGGGCCTCCTGGGCGCCGCCTCGGTCAAGCGGGTCTAGTGCCATGAAAAGTCCCAATGCGGGCCTCGCGCGCGACGCGCTCTGCCTCGTCGCGCTCGCGGCGGCGCTGCTCGGCCTCGAGCTGGCGATCGGCAGCCAGTTCTACCGCAGCACCATCATTCTGGCCCTGATCTTCGGCATCGCCGCCGTCGGCCTGACGCTCCTGATGGGCTTCGCCGGCCAGGTCTCGATCGGCCAGGGTGCGTTCTTCGGGGTTGGCGCCTATGCCGCGGCCTTCGCCGTCCAGCGGCTCGGCCTGCCCGTGCCGGTCTCGCTCGTCCTCGCCGCCGTCGTGCCCGCGGCCGTCGGCTATGTCATCGCCCGACCGATCCTGAAGCTCGCCGGCCACAATCTGGCGCTCGCCACCATGGCGCTCGGCGCGGTCTTCTATGTCGTCGCCACCCAGTGGACGGGCGTCACCGGCGGCATCGATCCCGGCATCACCGGCCTGCCGGCGCTGACCGCCTTCGGCTACCCCCACGGCCGCGTCATCTTCTGGCTCGCCGCCTTCTGCCTGGTGATCTGCACGGGCATCGCCCTGATGCTGGTCGACGGGCGCTTCGGCCGCGCCCTGATGGCGATCAAGACCTCGGAGATCGTGGCGAGCTGCACCGGCGTCGACGTCGCGCGGACCAAGGCGGTCATCTTCGCCCTCGCCGCCGGCTTTGCCGGCCTGTCCGGCGCGCTGTTCGGCTTCTTCCTGCGCGCCTTCAACGCGACCTCGTTCAATGTCGCCCTGTCGATCGAGCTCCTGATGATGGTGATCGTCGGGTCGCTCACCACCGTCTGGGGTGCGCTGTTCGGCGCCTTCATCATCATCGCGCTGCCGAACGTGCTCGAGGGCTTCGACCACGCCAAACTGCTCGTCTACGGCCTTGCCATGGTGGTCATCATGATGTTCGCCCCGAATGGTCTCGGCGAGACCCTGGCGCGCCTCTTCACCGGGCGGAGGACGGCTCCATGAGCGCCAGCCTCACGCTCCACGGCGTCTCCAAGACCTTCGGCGGTCTCAAGGCCGTCGACGGCGTCTCGTTCGCTCTCGCCGCTTCGAAGGTCACCGCGCTGATCGGCCCCAACGGCGCCGGCAAGTCGACCATCATCAACCTGGTCACCGGCGTGATCCGGCCGACCGGCGGCCGGATCACGCTCGGCGATGTCGACATATCGGCGTTGCCGATGCACCGGCGCGCGATCCTCGGCGTCGCGCGCACCTATCAGACGCCGCAGATGATCCAGGGCCTGACGGCGCTCGGCAATGTCATGGCCGGCTCCTATCGCTTCGGCTCCCACGGCCTGTTGAGAACCATCCTCACGCCGTGGGCGGTGGCGCGGGAGAACGCCCTGCTCGCCGAGCGCGCCGCGGCGGCGCTCCGGACCGCCGGCGTCGCGCAGGACTGGTGGGAGCGGCGCGCGACCGACCTGCCCTACGGCATCCAGCGCCGGGTCGAGATTGCCCGGGCCCTGGCGCAGGAGCCGAGGATCCTGCTCCTCGACGAGCCTGCCGCCGGCCTCAATCCGGCCGAGACGGCCGAAATCGGCGGACTGCTGCGGCGCATCGCGGCGTCCGGCATCGCCGTGCTGCTCGTCGAGCATGACATGCCCATGGTCATGTCGATCGCCGACCACGTGGTGGTGGTCAATTTCGGCCGCCACCTCGCCGAGGGCACGCCGGCCGCGATCGCCGCAAATGCCGAGGTCGTCGCCGCCTATCTCGGCACCGATGACGAGGCCACGGAAAGGGCGGTCGCATGACCATGCTGCTCGACGTCCAGGACCTGGAGGCCGGCTATGGCAAGGTCGCCGTGCTGAAGGGCATTTCGCTGCAGGTCGCCAAGGGCGAGATCGTCGCGCTGGTCGGTGCCAACGGCGCCGGCAAGTCGACCCTGCTCAACACGATTTCCGGGCTCGTGCCGGTCCGCAAGGGAATGGTCGGTTTCGACGGCAGCAGCCTTGCCGGCCGGCGCGCCGCCGAGATCGCGCGCCTCGGCCTGCGGCATGTTCCCGAAGGGCGCCGCGTCTTTGCCGATCTGTCGGTCGAGGACAACCTGCGGCTCGGCGCCTATGGCGTCGGCAGCGGCGAGATCGACAGGCGGCTGCAGCCGATCTTCGACATGTTTCCCCGCCTGGTCGAGCGGCGCAACCAGCTCGCCGGAACCATGTCGGGTGGCGAGCAGCAGATGCTGGCGATCGGCCGGGCGGTGATCGCGCAGCCGCGCCTGCTGATGCTGGACGAGCCTTCCATGGGCCTCGCCCCGCTCGTCGTCGCCGAGATCTTCAGGCTGGTCCGGCGTCTCCGGGACGAGCTCGGTATCGGCATCTTGCTGGTCGAGCAGAATGCGCGGGCGGCGCTGCGCATCGCCGACCGGGCCTGCGTCATGGCGCTGGGCCGGTTCGAGATCGCCGGGTCCGGCCGGGAGCTGCTCGGCAATCCGGCCGTCGCCGAGGCTTTCCTCGGCGCCCAGGCCAGGCCGGCGGCGACGCCGGCCTGACGAAGCGCCGACCCCCGGCGGCCGGCGCAACATCCATTTCCAGAGGCGAGGTGCAGCGTGGCCAAGGGCTTCAGCACGGCGGCCGCCGATATTCAGTCGGCCGTTTTCGAATATTCCCGCAGCCCCGACCAGGACGCGGCGACGCCGCCGCGCCATCCGGTCATCGTCGTCGGCGCCGGGCCGGTGGGCCTCGCCGTCGCGATCGATCTCGCCCAGAGCGGCGTGCCGGTCGTGCTCCTGGACGAGGACGACGCCCTGTCGAACGGTTCGCGTGCGATCTGCTTCGCAAAGCGCTCGCTGGAGATCTTCGACCGGCTCGGATGCGGCCAGGGGATCGTCGACAAGGGCATCGTCTGGCGGACCGGCAAGGTCTTCTTTCGCGACCAGCCGGTCTACAGCTTCGATCTGCAGCCCGAAGCCGGCTACAAGCGGCCGGCCTTCGTCAATCTCCAGCAATATTACGTCGAGGCGCATCTCCTCGAGCGGGCCATCCGGCTGGACAATCTCGATATCCGCTGGAAGAGCCGCGTGACGCGCGTCGTCCAGCATTCCGACCATGTCCGGCTCGCGGTCGAAACGCCCGAGGGGATCTATGAGGTCGAGGCCGACTGGGTCGCTGCCTGCGACGGCGGCCGCAGCACGACGCGCCAGCTTCTGGGGCTCGAGAGCAAGGGCCGCGTCTTCAAGGACCGCTTCCTGATCGCCGACATCAAGATGGAGGCGGAGTTTCCGACCGAACGCTGGTTCTGGTTCGATCCGCCGTTCCATCCCGGCCAGTCCGTGCTGCTGCACAAGCAGCCGGACGACGTCTGGCGCGTCGACTTTCAGCTTGGCTGGGACGCCGATCCGGTCGCCGAGCGTGATCCGGCGCGCGTCATTCCGCGCGTGAAGGCCCTGCTCGGCGACGACACGCCGTTCAGCCTCGAATGGGTCAGCGTCTATACCTTCGTGTGCATGCGCATGGACCGTTTCCGGCATGGCCGCGTGCTCTTTGCCGGCGATGCCGCCCACGGCGTGTCGCCGTTCGGTGCCCGCGGCGCCAACAGCGGCATCCAGGACGCCGAAAACCTTGCCTGGAAGCTGCGGCTCGTCATCAACGGCAAGGCGCCGGAGGCGCTGCTCGACAGCTATGACAGCGAGCGTGTCCTGGCGGCCGACGAGAACATCCTGCACTCGACGCGCAGCACCGACTTCATCACGCCGAAGAACCAGGCCAGCCGCGATTTCCGCAACGCGGCGCTCGATCTGTCGCGCCGGCACGGATTCGCCCGCAGGCTGGTCAATAGCGGCCGGCTGTCGGTGCCGGCGGTGCTGACCGGCTCGCCGCTCAATACCGGCGACACCGAGCCCTTCGACGCTGCCGCCGCGCCCGGCGCGGTGGCGCCCGACGCGCCGGTCGAGATCGCCGGTCGAGACGCCTGGCTGCTGGACCGGCTCGGCGGGCGGTTCACCATCCTCGTCTTTGCCGGCGCCGACGATACGGTCCGGCTGCCGACCGGCGCGGATATCGCGGCGATCGGCCGGGACGTCGAGGCGGTTGCGACAGTCCTGGTGGCTCCGGACGCAGCGGCGGCGGCGCGCCTCGCATCCGCCGGCGCCGACGCCGTCGTCGATGCGGCGGGCCTTGTCGCCAAGCGTTACGACGCCCGCCCCGGAACCACCTATCTGCTGCGGCCGGACCAGCATGTCTGCGCACGCTTCCGTGCCTTCGCACCGGACCGGCTGCGGGCGGCTCTGCTCCACGCCACGGCCAATGGTTGAGGCTCCCGCCATGAACAGCCCCTTTTCTCTGAACACCGAGCCCAATCTCGCGGCGCCGGATGACGTCTACGCGCTGCTGGTCGACGCGCATCGCGACCTCGCTCCGGAACAGAGCCGGCTGGTGAATGCCAAGCTGGTTCTGCTGCTCGCCAACCATGTCGGGGACATGGCGGTGATCGCCGAGGCCGTCGCGGCCGCCCGCGACGGCATTTCGCCGGACGAGGCCCGGCCGGACCTTTCCGTCACGGCCTAGCGGCCGGGCCGTCGTCGCGATCCGGCCCTGCGACGCAACGGCCCCGCATGGGCTGCGGGGCCGTTACGATGGCAGGAGCCTGCGCTCAGAGCGCCTTGATCAGCACCACCCCGGCGAGCAGCAGGCCGACGCCGGCAAGGCGCAGCGGCGAGACGGGGCGCTCGGGCAGGCGGAACCAGCCGAACCGGTCGACGAAGACGGAAGCGACCTGCTGGCCGGCCACCGTGAAACCCACCGCCGCCGCCGTGCCGATCACTGGAATGGCAGTGAACACCGTCGTCACATAGGTCGCGCCGGCAAGGCCGCCGAGCCAGCCCCACCAGGGCATGGCCTTGACACCGTCGAGCTGCGGCCGCCGGGCGGTGGGGCGCATGAGGCTGACGCCGAGCACGGCGGCCATGGCGAGCGTCGCGACGACGAAGGACACCGCCGCCGCGGCGAAGGGGGCGCCGCCGAGATCGTGACGCAGCAGGGCGTTGACCGCGCCCTGCACCGGCAGCACCGCGCCGGCGACGAGCGCGAGGCCGATCCAGCCGAGCTTCGACGGCGACAGCGCATCGCCGCCGCCCTTCTGGCCGAACACGATGAGCGCGGCGCCGGCCAGCACGGTCAGCGTGCCGGCCGCCGCGCCGGTGGTCAGCCCGCTGGCGGCGACGCCGACGAGACCGAACGTGTCGAGGGCGAGCGAAGCCAGCATCTGGCCGGCGATGAACAGGCCGACCGAAACCACCGCGCCGAGGCGCGGAAACAGCAGGATGGTCGAGACCACATAGAAGGCCGAGGCGGTGCCGCCGGCCGCATGCCACCAGACGGCGCCGGGCAGGGCTGCAAGCGCGGCCGCCGTGCCGGTCGCCACCATGACAAGCGCGAGCACGATGGCGCCGACCGAGAGCTGCAGGGTGGCGGCGGCGAACGGCGAGCCGACCGCCTTGGCGAGCTGGGCATTGGCGCCGGCCTGCACGACGAGCAGGCTGCCGGCGGCAAGGGAAAGCGGGATGAAGATCATGTCCATGGCGGAAGGTCCTGGTTGCGGCTGCCCCGCACCGGCGGCGCAGGCTGGTGAGCGGGACAATGATCTGTGCGATGTCGCCGCACGATCTGTTCCATTGCTCCAATGATCTGCGAAAATGCACAGCGGGAAGCGCAATCGCGCCGGAACAGTCGGCTCGCCGCAGATCCCGTTGCGCAGGATTGCCTGCCTGTGCGCTGCTGCTGGATCCGACCGGACGGCACGGCTAACCTTGCGCGACCATGCACAGCCGAATCGATTGGAACGACCTGCGCTATGTCCTGGCGGTCGCCGACAATGCCTCGCCGGCGGCGGCGGCGCGGGCGCTCGGCGTCAACCACACCACGGTCCTGCGCCGGGTCGCGGCCTTCGAGGCGCGGCTGAAGGTCCGCCTGTTCGACCGGCTGCCGACGGGTTATGCCCTCACTGCCGCGGGTGAGGAGATCCTCGCCATGGCACGCGAGCTCTCGGGCCAGGTGGCGGCGCTCGAACGCAAGATCCTCGGCCGCGACCTGCGGCTCGACGGCAGCCTGAGGGTCACCACCACCGATACGCTGATGGTGAGCCTGCTGCCGCCGCTGCTGGCCCGCTTCCTCAGGGACCATCCTGGCATCGTGCTGGAGGTGACGACCACCAACCAGCTCGCCAATCTGACCAAGCGCGACGCGGATGTCGCGATCCGGCCGGCGGCCGATCCGCCTGAAACCCTGGTTGGCCGCAAGGTGGCCGATGTCGCCTTCGCGGTCTATGCGGCGCCAGGCGCGGCGGCCGAGAGCGGCGTGCGGCGCTGGGTCGGCACCGATGCCGGGCTTGCCGGCACGGTGGCGGCACGCTGGCTCGCTGCGGAAGTGCCGGAGGGCGCCATCGCGCTGCGCGCCGATACCATGGTCGGCATGGCCGAGGCCGCCGCGGCCGGCATCGGAGCGGCGGTGCTGCCCTGCTATCTCGGCGACCGCTGGCCGGGACTCGAGCGGCTGGGCGCGGTCATCGACAATCCCCGCTCGGCACTCTGGGTGCTGACCCACGAGGACCTGCGGCGCACCGCCCGCGTCAGCACCTTCACCGAGTTCATGATGCGCGAACTGCGAGCGCTGCGCAGCCTGCTCGAGGGCGGCGCCGCGCCGGACTGAGTTCGCGAGGTGATGCCTCGGGGCGCCGGCGTCATCGGACGGGCTGGTCTCTTTCGATATGCACTTCGATCTCGGTGCAGGCATCGCCATTGGTCGGGTGGAAATCGACCGAGCAGGCGGTCACCACGAGCGTGAGGTCGCATTCGGCGCGCAGGCGCACATAGCCGCCGGGCGGATTGATCGAGGCGAGCACCTCCAGGCGCCCGTCGGGCT
The DNA here is from genome assembly GCA_000751295.2 of bacterium YEK0313. Classification (NCBI taxonomy): domain Bacteria; species bacterium YEK0313. The sequence continues at coordinate 65,699 of CCMO02000003.1, read as the reverse complement.
GGGGCGGCGAGTTCTGGAAGAAGTCGACCGGATCGGGCACGAAGGGCAGCGCCAGCCCGCGGCTTGCGAGGGCGTTCAGGAAATTGTCGTGGCAGTTCGGATGGCCGGGCAGGCCGACATGGGCATAGAGGCCGGGATTGCAGGCCGGGAACAGCATGTCGTGCGGACCCGGCGAAGCATCCTCGACGAGGGTCAGGAGCGGCTGGCCGGCGGCGCTGTAGAAGGCCTGGCCGACTATGGGAAACAGCCGCTCGTTGATGTCGCGGGTTTGCGCCGTGCTCAGCCAGTCGAGCGCCGGTTCGGTGACGATGGCCCAGAGGTCGGCGACCTGCTGCCCCTGCGGGTCGACGATGCGGATGAGATCGCCACGCGCAACCTGGAAGGCACGGCCGGATTGCGGCGGCACTACGATGCGGGACGAATCTGGCGCCGCACGGCCGGGGTCATGGGCTCGGTCGTCGGCGCTGTCCGGTCCGGGCAAGGGCAAAGTCTCCGCCGCGCGGGCCTTCGGCCCGCTCCGAACGCTAGCTAGTAGCGCCGCGGCGGCGCGGCAACGGCGGGGTATCCGAAGAACCCGCCGGTGCGACCTTCCGCTGCACCCCCAATCGGCCGCAATGGACAGGCCGCCGTCTCCGGCGCGAGGCTGCGCCGATTCGCCCTGGAGGTCCTCGTGGTCCGATCCGCCGTCCGCCGCCGCATGATGGCCGCCGCCCTGCTTTTCAGCCACGCCGCCACGCCGGCCCTGCCCCAGGCGCCCGGCCCCGCAGCCACGCCCGCGGCGTGGGAGCCCGGCCGGCCCACGACCTGCCGTTTCGGCGCCTGGACCCGCAATGAAACCGCGGAGCCGGTCGCGGTTCACGCCGAGCCTTCGGCGACCTCGGCGGTGGTCGGACGCCTGCCGACGACCGGCGCCGACGGCAGCACCGCCTACGACTACAGCGTCGCCTTCGAGATCACGGCGGCGACCGGCGACTGGCTGCAGATTTCCGGCGCGACCGACGCGAACAATGCCAATGACGACCGTGCCGCCCGTCCGGTCTATTCCGGCTCGGGCTGGATCCGGGCCGACGCGGCCCGGTTCGGCATCCAGTCAGCCCGCGGCTACCAGCGGCCCGACACGGCAAGCCCGCGCCTCGTCGATCTCGGCACCGACTGGGCGACCGAGCTCGGCACGCTGACGCGCATCCTTGCCTGCGCGGACGAATGGGTGCTGGTGGACCTCACCCTTCATTCCCGTCGGGGCCCCGGCGCCCGGCTGACCACATTGCCGGCGGCGGAGCGGCAGCACCGCCGGGCCTGGTTCCGCGGCGTCTGCGCAAGCGAGGAGACGACCTGCGACATGCGCTCGGTGGACCGTGAATAGTGGATGGAGCATAGCGAATGGCGAGCGGGGGGACACCGCGCCCGGCACGCGATGCGGTGGACGGTTCTTTCCCGCCCGCCATTCGCCACCCGCTATTGCCTCTATTGCCTCAGCCGGCGATCCAGCCGCCGCGCGACGTCGAGCGGATAGGAAGCGGCGACGGCGAGCGTGCCGTCGTCGGTCCGGCCGAGATAAAGCACCCAGCGCTGGCCGGCGATCGGGCGCGGCATGGGTTCGGCCATGGCGCAGGGATGGAAGGGACCGGTCCGGCCGAACTGGTAGGCTTGCGCGTCGGCGCGGCCGCTCACCACCCGGCTGAGGCGGGCGTTCGCCTGCCACGGGCGCCATTCGGCCGGCCTGTCGGGTCCGGACGAGCGCGCCGGGCCGGCATCGGCTGCGGTCTCGACGATCGCGATGACGACGGCCGCGAAATGCCCGCGGACGACGTTCTGTTCATGCGCCACCGCGCAGGCCGCAGCCGGCGCGACGGAGGCCGCGTGCAGGACCGTGGCGGCAGCCAGGGCGAAAAGGATCTTCGATGTCATCGTCTGCGGCTCGTCTCGGGCTGGCGAATGGCGAGTAGCGAATGGGGATGCGGCGTCGCGCGTCGTTCCAGTGCCGTGGGTGTGGCGGCCCTTCCCTACTCGCCATTCGCTATTCCCCGTTCGCTGTTCGCTTCTTCCCACCAGACATGGCCAAAACCTTGGCGAGCGCGGCCCGGTCGGCCGGCGTCGCCGGCGAATAGACCACCATCCGGAGATCCGGCGCGCCCTCGACGAGGAAGGCGCCATGTTCGAAGGCGATGATGCCGCCGGTGGCGAATCGGAAGCGCTTGATGCCCTCGCTGCGGCCGGAAATGTCCTGCAGCGCCCACCAGCGCCGGAACTCCGCGCTCGCTGCGCTCAGGTCGTCGACCAGCCGCGCGAAGGCGGGGTCGCCGGCCGCGCGGCCATGGTCGAGCCGGAACTTGGCGATCATCGCTCGCACATCCGCCTCCCAGTCCGGCATCATCCCCCGGAAGGCCGGATCGACGAACACCGACCAGAGGCTGTTGCGCCGGTCGGGCGGCTGCGCCGAGAAGGTGAAGACCGCCTCGGCGGCGGCATTCCAGGCGACCACGTCCCAGCGCGGCGTCTTGACGTAGGCCGGGTTCGGCAGGCTCTCCAGCACGGTCCTGACCACGTCCGAGACCGCCGGCACGGTCGCCGCGGTGATCGGCGGCGGGCTCTGCTGGGCGAGGGCGAAAAGGTGCAGGCGTTCGGCCGGTTCGAGCGCCAGGGCAAGCGCCACCCGCTCCAGGAAATGGGTCGACACCTTGATGTCGCGGCCCTGCTCGAACCAGGTGTACCAGGTGAGCCCGACGCCGGCGATCTGCGCCACCTCCTCGCGCCGGAGGCCGGGCGTCCGCCGGCGGGATCCGGCGATCAGGCCGGCCTCCTCGGGACGGGCCCGGGCCCGGCGATCGCGGACGAATTCGGCGAGCGCCTGACGCGCCGCCATGCGGTCGAGGGATGTCATCAGCCTCTCGCCATCGGCCTGACGGGTGGTGCCGCTACCAGGATAAATTCTTCTCTCATAACAGGATAGCAGATCCGGCAAGGTCGTCCCAGCCATTGCCGACAAGGGCCCGCGAGCCCGCCGGAGCGACCCATGAACGACCTGTCCACGATGACCCTCGCCGGCGTGACGCGCGGCGGGGACCGGAGCGGCGTACGCGCTCTCGCCGCCATGTTGACCGGTGCCTTCCTCGCCATCATGGACGTGATGATCGTCAATGTCGGACTGCCGAGCATCCGGGCCGGCCTCCATGCGAGCTTCGCCGAGGCGCAGCTCGTCGTTGCGGGCTATGGCCTGAGCTATGCGCTGCTGCTGATCACCGGCGGCCGTCTCGGCGACCTTCACGGCCGCCGCCGCATGTTCCTCGCAGGACTTGCCGGCTTCACCTTGACCTCGACGCTTTGCGGCCTGGCGCCGACGGCGCCGGCGCTGGTCGCCGCGCGCGTGCTGCAGGGCGCTGCCGCCGCCCTGATGTTCCCGCAGGTGCTTTCGCTCATCCGCGTCACCTTCACCGACGAGGCCAGCCGAGCGCGCGCCTTCGCCGCGCTCGGCGTCGCCGCCGGGCTTGCCGGCGTCACGGGCCAGGTGCTCGGCGGCTTCATCGTCGAGGCCAATCTCTTCGGCCTCGGCTGGCGCCCGCTGTTCCTGATCAACCTGCCGGTCGGGCTCGGCGCTCTCGTCGCGGCCCGCCGGTTCATCGCCGAATCGCGGGCACCTCAGGCTGCACGGCTCGACCTTGCCGGCGTCCTGCTCGGCGCTGTCGCCTTCGGCTGCCTGCTGATCCCGCTCATCGAGGGCCGCGAAGCCGGCTGGCCCGCCTGGTCGCTCGCCATGCTCGCGGCCGCCGTGCCGCTGCTGGCCCTGTTCGCGCGCCAGCAGCATGGCCGCACGCGCCGGCGGGCCTCGCCCCTCGTCGATACCGGCCTCTTCCGCGATCGCGCCTTCACGGTCGGGCTGCTGACCGTGCTGGCCTTCTATTCCACCCTCAATGCCGGCTTCCTCGCGCTCGCCTTCTTCATCCAGGCCGGACTGAAGCGCTCGCCATTCGAAGCCGGACTGCTCTTCGCCGTGCTCGCCGTCGTCTATGTCGGCGCTTCCGTCCTTGCCGGACGCCTGCCGGTCGAGCGCCGCCGCGCCCTGCTCGCCACCGGCGCCGCCGTCACGCTGGTCGGTTTCGCGCTGGCCGCGGCCGCGCCGGTTCTGTCGCCGGCCGCGCCGGTCGTCCTGCTCGTCCCGGCGCTGGCCACGCTCGGTCTCGGTCAGGGCCTGTTCATGACGCCGCTGATCAACACGGTGATCAGCGCCATCCGCGACGAGCAGGCCGGCAGTGCCGCCGGCGTGCTCAGCACCATGCAGCAGGTCGGCGGCGCGATCGGCGTCGCCGTGGTCGGCATCCTGTTCTTCGGCAGCCTCGCCGAGGCGCAGACGCTCGGCCTTGCCGACAATGCCGCCTATGGCCGGGCGCTGACCGCCGGCCTCGGCTATTGCGTCGGCGCACTCGGGGTCACCCTCGTCCTGCTCGCCGCCCTGCCGCGCGCCGGATCGGCGCGCTGACGGCGGCCTCGCTTCACGGCGTCGGCGCGTCGGGCTCCTCGGTCAGGACCCAGCAATTGCCGCGGCGCTCGAACAGGAAGCCCCGGCCTTCGGAAAGGCCCATGTCGAGGCGCACCTTGCGTGTGCCGCGCCGCGGCTCGGTGATGCTGACGCGGGCGGGCGTCGGAATCACTTCGCCGCCGCCGTCGAGCAGATGGTACCGCCCGCCCTGCCGCCGGACCGGGAAATTCGCGTAGGTCGAGCCGAGCGAATAGGTCGGCACCGGCCAGTAGCCCGGCCGCTCGTGATAGAAGTTGGGCAACTCGTCGGAGGAGAGCTCCATCACCTTGACCACCGGCGCGGTATGGGCCTGCCGCACCGCGGGGTCGTCGACGAAGGCGCGGAAGAAGGCGGCGAAATCGCCGGCCGGGCAGGCAGCCTGGGGCGTTGCGGCCGTCGGCAGGCGGGAGGCCTCCCACCAGCGCACGGTCAGTTTCTGCTGGTGTCCCGGCTGCTTCCAGCGGTGATAGCTGCCATAGGTGCCCACCCGCATCATCAGCCCGCTCGCGCGGTGGGCGAAGCGGAACACGCAATAGCCATCGCCGCTGCAGGCGTCGGTTTCCGGCATGTAGCGGCAGACCAGCGCTTCGCCGCCGACATTCTCGCGGCATCTGTCGGTGGAGAGCGGCAGCCAGCCCGCCGCGTCGAGCTTGGCCCTGAGATCGGCATAGGTCATGCCGGCCTGGAAGCTGCGCGTGACCTCGGGTGCGGGCACGATGGCAGCGGCGGCAGGCGCCGCGGCCGGAGGAGGTGCCGCCGGCTGGGCATAGGCAAAGCCCGAAAGGATCGGCGCGGCGACGACGGCGGCCGCGAACAGGCGGATTTTGAAGGCGGAGGCTGGGAAAGGCATCAGGGCTCGGCAATCGGCATGGGGATCGGGAAAGATGGGGCGCAGCAAAAGGCGTCGGATTGAGACCGGATTCGTGTTTCAGCCGCATTACGCCATGACTCATGGCGGCCGGCCGGGAAGGGCTGCCACGGAGAGCCTGCGGCGCCCGGCCGGCGTCACGGCCGCCGTGCCGGCTCGCTCGCCGGCGCGGGCACCAGCCGGACGCTGGCGGTCGCACGTGCGACCGCCTGTCCGTCCGGGTCGGCCAGCAGGGCTTCGACATGGCCGATCGACCGGCCGAGCTTCAGCACGGTCGCTTCGCCGGTGAGCGGTCCCGGCCGGGCAGGCGCGAGGAAGGTCACGCTGAGCGCGATGGTGACCGGCATGCGCGCGCCATCGGTCGCGACCAGAACGGCGGGCCCCATCGTATCGTCGAGCATGGCGGTCAGGAGGCCGCCCTGGATGTGGCCGGACGGATTGCGGAAGGTTTCGCGTCCGGCAAAGCGGATGCGCACCCAGCCGCGCGCGCCGTCGGCGGCGAGGATCTCGGCGCCGAGCAGGGCCGCGCAGGGCGGCATGACGAAGTCTGAAAGACAGGTCGGAATCATGGTCGGGTCTCCCGCCGTCCGGGCGTTGCAGGCGACCTTGCGATAGCCGCGTGCTCCTGACACAGTATTGTCAGGAGACGAGCATGCGCCGGGCCGATCGCCTCATTGAGCTCGCCGGCTGCCTCCGGCGCGACCGGGCGGTACGCGGCGAGGATCTCGCCAGGCGCCTCGAAGTGTCGGTGCGCACGGTCTATCGCGACATCGCGACGCTGCAGGCCCAGGGCCATCCGATCGAGGGCGCGGCCGGCGTCGGCTTTCTGCTGCGCGGCGACATCCATCTCGCGCCGATCGCCTTCGACCACGACGAGCTGGAAGCGCTGGCGCTCGGCCTCGCCTATGCGGAGCAGGTCGGCGACACCAAGCTCGTCGCCGCGGCGCGCGCCGCGCGCTTCAAGGTCGACCGGGCCTGGCATGCCGCGGGCCGTGCGCCGGCACTCGCCCGTCCGATCCGCGCGCGCCAGCGTCCGGACCATCGTTCGCCGGATTTCGGTGCGCTGCTGCGCGATGCGCTGCGGGTTCGCCGGCTCGTCCGCTTCGCCTATGTCGACAGCGAAGGCCGGCGCAGCACGCGGACGGTGCGGCCGCTCGCGCTGACCGCTTTTTCCGACGGCTGGCTGCTCGGGGCCTGGTGTCTCGTGCGGACCGATTTCAGGACCTTCCGGCTCGACCGGATGGGCGAGCTGGCGCTCGGCGAGCCGTTCGAGGACGAGGCCGGCAAGGACCTTGCCACCTATCTCGTACGGGTCGGCGCGCGCCCTTGAGCTCAGACCTTGGCCAGCCGTTTGGCCGCCGCCGGCTTCTTCGCGGCCGGGGCCTCCGGGGCTGCGGCCGGGCTGCGCCGATGGCCGAAACGCAACTCCTTGGCGAGCGACGAGCGGGCCGCCGAATAATTCGGCGCGACCATGGGATAGCTGTCCGGCAGTCCCCATTTGGCACGGTATTGATCCGGAGTGAGACCGAAGGCCGCGCGCAGGTGCCGGCGCAGCGACTTGAATTTCAGGCCGTCCTCCAGGCAGACGATATAGTCGGCGGTGATCGACTTCTTGACTGGCACGGCCGGCACCAGCGTCGGCGCCGTCGCGACCGCGGACGGTGCCGAGAGCCCCTGCAAAGCATGATTTACGGTTGCAATCAGCTCCACGAGCGCGTCCGGCGCGAGCGTGTTGCTGGCGGCGTAGGAGGCGACGATCTCGGCCGTGAGGGCGACCGTGTCCGCCTGCTCGCCCCCGCGCGCGAACTCCGCCGCCGTCTCCATGTCCTCGATGTGCCCTTGGTGCCCCGGCATGTCAGCCATCCTCTTGTCCCATTTTTGTCCGGTTTTCGGCCCGGATGGCGCGGCTGATGCAGGTCCCGGGCCGCTCGCAAAAAAGCGGCCGATCCACGGGACCGGCCGCCGGATGGAAGGCTTTGTGAGGCGCGCGCCGTCAGCGTCGCGCCGTACCGAGGCGCTCGACGAGGCCCAGCACGCGGTCCGCGCCGATAGCGCGGCCGTTGTGGCGGACCTGGGTGATGCCCGCGCAGGTGGCGCCGTCGGGCGAACCGGTCAATTCCAGCGTCTGCACCGGACGGCCGGGAATGGCGCAGTCCATGCGGAACGATTCGCGGGTCTGCTGGACCCGGCACGAGCCACCCTGGCGCTGGAAGGCCGTCTCGATCTCCTGCGTCGAGCTGAGATCGATGCGCTGGTTCTGCACAAAACTCCAGAGGCAGACGCTCCGCGCTGCTGCCGGCGACAGGCTTGCGCCCATGGCGAGCATGGCGCCGAAGGTCATGATGATGGAACGGCGGGACGGCATGCGGGGCAATCCTTGGCTGGAGGAATCTGCGGTGAGCGTGGGGCCAGGTCCTAGTAGTCGCGGCCCGGCCGCCGTTCAATGGGCCGGCCGGCTGCAGAAGGACCGTGGCGACCCGCCGCGTCCATTGCGGTCTGTTGCGACCCATTGCGGCCGGGACGGCCGTCATGGCCATGCGCCAGCCGTCCGGTGCCGCCGCCGGTTTTGAAGCCGGCGCGGCTCCGTCTTGACAATGGCGCGCCACACGCCAGATTCAGAAGCATGAAACCCGTCGTCGTCACCGGCCGCAACGCTTCCCTGCGTGTGAAGCTTCTCCTGGGCTCCTAGCCCCGGCCGGGTGTGCGTGCGCCCCGGGACGGGGCGATGGTTTCACCCTCCCGCACGACATCTGCTCGACACGCCCGCCCGGTGCGGAAGCGAGCCTTGAGGTCGACCGCCGCAGGCCTTTGCCGCGGCGCCCTGTTCCCAGCCCTGCAAAGTCTCAGGAGCCATTCCATCATGAATACCCCTACCCGCCGCGCCGCCAGCGCCCTGCCGCCCATTGTGGTCAGCGATTTCGATCACCGCCGCCTGTCGGCCCTCGCCAATGATGCGCTGGAGCGCTCTCCCGAGGTTGCCGAGGCGCTGCTGAACGAGCTCGACCGCGCCAAGGTCGTGGCTGCCAATGCGGTGCCGGCTGACGTCGTCGGCATGGGCTCGACCGTCGAATTCTCGTCCCATGGCGGCCAGACGCGCCGCGTCACGCTGGTGTTTCCGGCCGAGGCCGATATCGAGGCCGGCAAGATCTCGGTGATGACGCCGCTCGGCGCCGCCCTGATCGGCCTCTCGCCCGGCCAGTCGTTCGAATGGGTCGGCCCGGGCGGTCATCCGAATCGCCTGACCGTGATCAGTGTCACCGCCGCCGCGCGGCCGGCGCTGGCGTGAGGTGATTTGGTAAGTGGCGAATAGCGAATAGGGAGTTGCGGGCGGCCCGGAAGGCACGCAACTCCTTCTACTCGCTACTCGCTACTCGCTGACCTTACTCGGCCGCCTCGCTCAGCGCGGGATAGTCGGTGTAGCCCTTCGCTGTGCCGCCATAGAGCGTCGCCCGTTCCACCTCGTTGAGCGGCGCGTCGCGGCGCAGCCGCTCCGGCAGGTCCGGATTGGCGATGAACGCCTTGCCGAAGGCAATGGCATCGGCACGTCCGGACTCGATCGTTTCGATCGCGAGATCGCGGGTATAGCCGTTATTGGCGATATAGGCGCCGGGGAAGGCCTTGCGCAGCGCCTGGTAGTCGAAAGCGACATTGTCGCGCGGGCCGCCTGTCGCGCCTTCCACCACATGGATGAAGCCGATGCCGCGCTTGGCGAGTTCGGCGACCAGATAGCCGAAGACGGCCTCGGGGTCCGAGGTGACGGCGTCGTTGGCCGGGCTGACCGGTGACAGGCGGATGCCGAGCCGGCCTTTCGGATAGACCTTGGCGACCGCATCGACCACTTCGAGCGCGAGGCGCGCCCGGTTCTCCACCGAGCCACCATAGCTGTCGGTGCGCTGGTTGGCACCGTCCTTCAGGAACTGGTCGATGAGATAGCCGTTGGCGCCATGCAGCTCGATGCCGTCGAAGCCGGCGCGCTGGGCGTTCTCGGCCGCCCGCACATAGTCGGCGACGATGCCGGGGAGCTCTCCCGCATCCAGCGCGCGCGGCGCCGAGGTCTCGACGAAGCCTGTCTCGATATAGGTCTTCGACTTGGCGGTGATCGCCGACGGCGCCACCGGCGCTGCGCCGTTCTCCTGCAGGGAGACATGCGAAATGCGCCCGACATGCCAGAGCTGGACGAAGATGTGGCCGCCCGCGCCGTGCACCGCGTTGGTGACATTGCGCCAGCCGGCGATCTGCGCGTCGGTATAGAGGCCCGGTGTCCAGATATAGCCCTGGCCCTGGCGGGAGATCTGGGTCGCCTCGCTGATGATCAGGCCGGCCGAGGCGCGCTGGGTGTAATATTCGACATTCAGCGCGTTCGGCGCGTCAGTGCCCGGGGTCGCCCGGTTGCGGGTCAGCGGCGCCATGGCCAGCCGGTTGGGCAGCGTCAGGTCGCCGATGCGGAAGGGCGTGAACAGGGCACTGGCGTCTTTGCTCATGAATCGTACTCTTTGGAAGGAAGGCAATGGTTCGGGGGACACGCGCCCGGAAGCCGGCTCAGGACAGGCCGTTGGCGCGATGGTGAGGTGCGGATGAGTTAAGCGCCTTCAGCCTCTGCCGCCCCCCTCGCATGCGCAGGTCAGCCCCGCAAGCGGCGAATGGGCGCTGCGACGGCGCCGCGAACAGTGAAAGGCGGCCGGGCGCGAGGGCTCACAGCCCTCCGGTCCACGGCTCCCCTATCCCCGTTCGCCCGGTGCGGAGCGCCTCAGATCACGTAGGAGAACGAATCATAGGCCTCGCGGCTGAGGATCTGGTCCATCGAGCGCGCGGGTTCGGCGCAGCCGGCCGATCCCACCGGTTTTGCCGGCACGCCGGCGACCGTAGTGTTCGGCGCGACCGGCTGCAGCACGACGGAGCCGGCCGCGACGCGCGCGCAGCGCCCCACCTCGATATTGCCGAGGATCTTGGCGCCGGCGCCGATCAGGACCCCGCGCCGCACCTTGGGATGCCGGTCGCCGGTCTCCTTGCCGGTGCCGCCCAGGGTCACGTCCTGCAGGATCGAGACGTCGTCCTCGATGACCGCCGTCTCGCCGACCACCAGGCCGGTGGCATGGTCGAGGAAGATGCCGCGGCCGATCTTCACCGCCGGATTGATGTCGACCTGGAACACTTCCGATGCCCGGCTCTGCAGATAGAGCGCGAAATCGCGCCGGCCCTGGCCGAACAGCCAATGCGCCAGCCGGTGCGCCTGAATGGCGTGGAAGCCCTTGAAGAACAGGACGGGGTCGATCAGCCGGTTTGCCGCCGGATCGCGGTCGATGACGGCGGCCGCATCGGCGCGGATCGCGACGGCGATCGCGGGCGATCCCTTGAGCGCTTCGGTGAAGGCATCGTGCAGGATGTCGGCCGGCACTTCCATATTGCCGAGACGGGCCGAGACGCGGCGTGCCACGGCATCCTCGAACGAATGGGCATGACCGATGGTGCGCAGAACGAGGGTCGCGAGCTCGGGATTGGCGGCGGCGACCTCGTTGGCTTCGCTGCGCAGGCGCAACCATGCGGCATCCGCCATGTCGGTGGGGAGCCGGATGACGGCGCCAGCATTGCTGTGGGCTTGGGCCATGATGAGACCGACCTCGTCAATGGAGACAGGGCCCGAGGGAACACCTTCGGCCCTTAAGGAATCAAGTCAAATCCAGGTGGTGAAACAATCATCTCGGCTGACGGGAAAGAATAGAAAAACATATTCGTCGGAAAATTTGAAAATAGAAAATCAATCTCCGGCAGGATGGCGACAGACAGACTTTCTCCGATACGGCGGCGATCGGCAATGGCATTTTCCAGGACGGCGAACATTCGCAAGCCTGTTCCAATTGACTTGCGATGCTGTGCCGATCGAGCATCCGGCCATCGCGCAGGTTCTCTGGAAAACGGTGCCGCCATGGCTTGGATCAGGAAAGCGCTGGATCATTATTACGGCCGGCTGGTCGAACTCGACCGGGCATCGTTTCCTTTTCCCTGGGGCTGGTACTGAGCGCGGACCTGCCGCCCCTGACGGCCGCGCGGGATGACGGCCCGCCGCCGGAAACGATGAGCGCCCACGATATCGGCGCGCGGGCCGATGCGCCCCTCGTGCTCCTGCGCCACGACCGCGACGAGGTTCTGTCGGCCGGGCTCTGACCGGGCGCGCGCGGCGACCTCCCATGCCCGCCCGGCGGCCCGCGCGGCCGAGCCGGATGAGCGGCGCTCATTCATTGCAGTAGAACCTCGAGCCATTTCCGCATTTGCCGCGAGATGGAAGTTCTAAAAATCACGATAAATAGAAAAGTCCCGCATAATTGACTTCCAATCACCACCTGAACCACCGTTTAGGCAAGTTGTTTCGATGAGATATGAAGGTTACAGGCGATGGATCGCAGGGCATTTCTGGCCGCGACGGCTGCGACCGGCGGTTCTCTCCTCGGTGCTCCGGCGCCGGCCCTGACGCAGCAGGCCGCACCGCGGGAATTGCGCATCGGCTTCCAGAAGAACGGGGTCCTGCTGATCGCCAAGCAGCAGGGCGTGCTGGAGCGTCGTTTCGGGCCCCTCGGCATCCAGGTCAAATGGACTGAGTTTTCGTTCGGGCCGCCACTCCTCGAAGCGCTGAATGTCGGTTCGATCGACTACGGTCCGACCGGCGACGCGCCGCCGATCTTCGCGCAGGCGGCGCGCGCCAACCTCTATTACGCCGCGGCCAATGAAAGCGCCGGCAACGGCTCGGCCATCCTGGTGCCGGCGGGATCGCCGATCCGCGCGCTCGCCGATCTCAAGGGCAAGCGCGTCGGCTTCGCCCGTGCCTCCAGCGCCCACAATCTGACGATCGCCGCCATCGAAAAGGCCGGCCTCGGCTATGCCGATTTCACGCCGGTCTATCTGCCGCCGGCCGATGCGCGCGCCGCCTTCGAACGCGGCGCAATCGATGCCTGGACTATCTGGGATCCCTATTTCGCCATAGCCGAAACCATTCCCGGCACGCGCATCCTGTCGCTGTCGCGCGGCATCGTCGCCCAGAATTCGTTCTTCCTTTCCAGCCGCGGCTTCACCGACCGCCATCCGGCCGTGATCGCCGCGCTCAACGAGGAGCTCGCCGGGGTGGCGGCCTGGGCCGGCGATCACCGCGACGCGGTGACCAGCCTGCTCGCCGAGGCGACCGGGCTCGATCGTGCCGCATGGCAGCGCGCCATCGCCCGCACCGAATTCGGCGTCGGTCCGCTCAGCCCCGCCGCAGTCGCCGAGCAGCAGCGGCTCGCCGACCGCTTCCACCGCCTCGGCCTCATTCCGCGGCCGATCGTCGTCAGCGACATCGTCTGGCGGCCCCAGCCGCGGGCCTGAGCGCCCGTCCGTCCCGCGCCCATCGAGGTTTCCATGACCGTGCACACCGCTCCGCAGAAGCCGCTCGATCTCTTCTGGTTCATCCCGGTCAGCGGCGACGGCTCCTATCTCGGCACGACCGAGGGCCACCGGCCGGCCGATTTCCGCTACCTGAAGGAAATCGCCCAGGCGGCCGACAGGCTGGGTTTCAAGGGCGTGTTGATCCCGACGGGCAGGGGCTGCGACGACCCGACCATCACGGCGGCGGCGCTCGCCGCCCATACCGAGCGGCTGAAGTTCCTTGTCGCGCTGCGGCCGGCGGTCGCCTCGCCCACCTTCGCGGCGCGCCAGGCGGCCGCGCTCGACCGGATCAGCCGGGGCCGCTTCATCGTCAACATCGTCACCGGCGGCAATCCGTCCGAGCTTGCCGCCGACGGCGTGCATCTCGGCCACGACCAGCGCTATGCCCATACGCGCGAGTTCCTCGCCGTCTACCGGCCGCTGCTCGAAGGCCGCAAGGTCGATCTCGACGGCCAATTCATCCGCGTCGCCGGCGCGCGTCTCGATTTTCCGCCCGTGCAGCAGCCGGCTCCGCCGATCTGGTTCGGCGGCTCCTCCGACGCCGCGCTCGACGTCGCCGCCGAACATGTCGACGTCTATCTCACCTGGGGCGAGCCGCCGGAGGCGGTCAGGGCCAAGCTCGACGCGGTGCGCGAGCGGGCGGCCCGCCATGGCCGCACCGTGCGCTTCGGCCTGCGCATCCATCTGATCGTGCGCGAGACCGACGCCGAGGCCTGGGCCGCGGCCGACCGGCTGATCTCGAGGCTGCCGGACGAATCGATTGCGGCGGCGCAGAGAAAATTCGCCGAGGAATCCGATTCGATCGGCCAGAAACGGCAGAGTGCGCTCGTCCGCGGCCGCGACAATCTGGAGATCGCGCCGAACCTGTGGGCCGGCATCGGCCTCGTGCGCGGCGGCGCCGGCACGGCACTGGTCGGCAGCCCCGCGACGGTTGCGGCGCGTCTTGCCGAATATCAGTCCCTCGGCATCGAAACGATCATCGCCTCGGGCTATCCGCATCTGGAGGAGGCCTATCGCGTGGCCGAGCTTCTGTTCCCGGTTCTCGGCATCACGGCGAGGCCGGCCGGCGCCCACCGCACGCAGATCGGCGAGTTCGGCGTCAGCGGCACCGGCCTCAGCATCGCCGCTGCGGCCTCGTGAGACGCGCCGTGACCGACCTTGCCCCCACTTCCGCCATCCGGCGCGGCCGTCCCGCGCTTTCCGCCGCCAGCCCCGGCTGGCGCGAGACGCTGCTCGCGTCGTCGGCGACGCCCTGGCTGCTGCCGTCAGCCATTCTCGTCGTCTGGCAGCTGGCGAGCCATGTCGGCACCCTGCCCGCCAATGTGCTGCCGGCGCCGACCGCCGTCATGGCGGCGGCGTGGCGCCTGACGCTGAGCGGCGAGCTTTTGGGCCATATCGACGTCAGCTTCCGCCGCGCGGCCTCGGGTTTCCTGGTCGGCGGCACGCTCGCCTTCGCGCTCGGGCTCGCCAACGGGCTGTCGGCCCTGTCGGAACGGTTCACCGACACGACCGTCCAGATGCTGCGCAACATTCCGAACCTGGCCCTGATCCCGCTGGTCATTCTCTGGTTCGGCATCGAGGAAGAGGCGAAGCTTTTCCTCACCGCGCTCGGCGTCTTCTTCCCGGTCTACATCAACACCTTCCACGGCGTGCGCACGGTCGATCCGCAGCTCGTTGAAATGGGCCGTTCCTACGGCATGGGCCGGCTGGAACTGTTCCGGCGCGTCATCCTGCCCGGCGCCCTGCCGTCGATCTTTGTCGGCCTGCGCTACGGCCTCGGCATCATGTGGCTGACGCTGATCGTCGCCGAGACCATCGCGGCCAGTTCCGGCATCGGCTACATGGCCATGAACGCGCGCGAATTCATGCTGGTCGACGTGGTCGTGCTGGCGATCCTCATCTATGCCGCTCTCGGCAAGGCCGCCGATGCCGCGGTGCGGTTCCTGGAGCGCCGTTGCCTTGCCTGGCATCCGGCCTTCCGGACGGCATGAGGAGGCGGCCATGACGCTCGCCGATTCCCGACAGGACCGCCTGGCGCAACGTTTCGACGGCCTGTTCGCCGATCCCGCCGCGCTCGCCCGCGCCGCCCGCGGCGTCACCGTCGAAGCCCAAGGCCTCGACAGGCGCTTCGGCGCGACCGAAGTGCTGTGCGGTCTCGATCTCGCCATTCCCGCCGGCCAGTTCCTGGCGATCGTCGGGCGCAGCGGCTGCGGCAAGAGCACGCTGCTGCGCATTCTCGCCGGCCTCGACCGGCCGGATGCGGGCCGCCTCATCGTCGGCGACGGTGATCGGCCGGTCGCGGCGCGGCTGATGTTCCAGGAGCCGCGGCTGCTGCCCTGGGCGAGGGTGCTCGCCAATGTCGAGGTCGGGCTCGGTGCCGATCGCCGCCATGACGACGGCGCGGCACGCGCCCTGGAGACGCTCCGCGCGGTCGGCCTCGGCGAGCGCGCCGGCGAATGGCCGGCCGTGCTCTCCGGCGGGCAGAAGCAGCGCGTCGCGCTCGCCCGGGCCCTGGTCTGCCGGCCGCGTTTCCTGGCGCTGGACGAGCCGCTCGGCGCGCTCGATGCCCTCACCCGCATCGAGATGCAGCGGCTGCTCGAGCGGGTCTGGCTCGATCAGGGCTTCACCGCCGTGCTTGTCACCCACGATGTCGCGGAGGCGCTGACGCTTGCCGACCGCGTCGTGCTGATCGAGGACGGCCGCATCGCGCTCGACCTTGCCGTCGACATGCCACGGCCGCGCCGCCGCGGCTCGGTCGCGCTTGCCCGGCTCGAGGAGCAGATCCTGAAACGACTGATCCACGACGAGCCGCTCGCCCCCGACTATACGATCTGATCGGACAGCCCATGAACGCCCTGACTCCCCTGCCGCTTGCCGCCAATCCCCTGGCCGCCGATGCGAACGCCTTCCGGGCAGCCATGCGCCAGCTCGCCGGCGGGGTCAGCGTGGTGACCGCCGGCATCGGCGAAGACCGCACCGGCCTCACCGCGACCTCGCCGGTATCGCTGTCGGTCGATCCGCCGACCATGCTGCTCGCCGTCAACCGGGCCGCCTCGGCCCTGCCGGTCATCGCGGCCTACAGGCATTTCGCGGTCAATCTGCTGGCGGCCGACCAGCAGGGTGTCGCCGAGAATTTTGCCGGCAAAGATGGGCTGAAAGGGCCGCGGCGCTATCGCGACGCCGCATGGACGACGCTGGCAACCTGCGCGCCGATCCTCGAAGGCGCGCTCGCTTCGGTCGATTGCGAGCTGGAAGAGCTGATCGAGCGCCACTCCCATACCATCGTCATCGGCCGCGTCGCGGCGGTCCGCCTGGGCGACGCGAAGGCCAGCGCGCTGGCCTATTGGCGCGGCGGCTACGAACGTCTCGGCACGGCGTCGGCCGAGATCAGCCTCGCCGCCGGCCTGGCGGCCTATTGAGCACCGGCCGGCGCGGCCCGCGTTTGGGTCCGCGCCGGGCCGGGGCGCGTCAGGGCAGGACGATGTCGACCTTCAGTCCGCCGAGCGGCGAGCGCGTCAGGGTCAGGTCGCCGCCATAGGCCTCGACCAGGTCCTTGACGATGGCGAGGCCGAAGCCCGAGCCTTCGACCTGCTCGTCCAGCCGGCGGCCACGCTCGATCTCATAGGACAGCGCATCGCCGGGCAGGCCCGGACCGTCGTCCTCGACCGCAATGTGGATGGCGCCGGCGGCTTCGGTCGCGGTGATCAGCACCTTGCCGCGCGCCCATTTGCGCGCATTGTCCACGACATTGCCCATCACCTCGGTGAGGTCGGTCTCGTCCATGGGCGCCGCGGCCTCGGCGGGAATGCGCGTCTCGAAGGCGATCGGCCGCGGGCTGGGCAAGGCCGACAGGGCTCTGGTCAGGGTCGCCGCGACCGGGGCGATCGGTGTCGGGTGGCTGCGGCGGAACGCGCGCACGCCGGCGCGGGCGCGCACCAGTTCGCGCGTTACGTGTCGGCTCATCCGCTGCACCTCGCCTTCGATGTCGGCCGCCGCTTCCGCCTGGCCGGCCTCGCGCAGCTGGCGCGCCGTCGAGGTGAGCACGGCGAGCGGCGTCTTCAGGCCATGGGCGAGGTCGCCGGCGCGCGCCCGGGCGGTGACGAGGTCGGCGTTGCGCGCCTGCAGCAGCGCGTTGAGATCGTCGACCAGCGGCTTGACCTCGTCGGGAAACCGGCCCTCGACGCTGGTCTTGCGGCCGAGATGGACCTCCATCAGCGCAGCGCGCAGGGCCCGGAGCGGGGCGAGGCTGGCGCTGGTCGCGAACCACAGCGCCGCCACCAGGGCGAAGCCGAGCGCGGCGAGCGAGGAGGCGGCGAACTGGATGAAGGCGGTGCGGGCCTCGTCGAGCTCGCCCTGGTCGAGGCCGACGACGATGCGGGCGATGGTCGGCGTGCCGCCGCGAGAGACCACCACGCGGCGCTCGAGCACGAACATTCGCCGGCCCTCCGGGGCCGGCCGTTCGTAGATGGCGACGTCGTTGCCGGTCGGCGGCTGCGGCCGCCAGTCGATGGTGAAGTCGAGCAGCGAGCGCGATTTCAGGTCGATCTGCTGGTCGCGGCCGGCCTGCCAGTAATAGCCGCCATAAGGCGTGCGAAAGCGCGGGTCGGAGAGGTCGCCGTCGATGACGAGCCGCCCATCTGGCCCGATCCGGGCATTGGCGGCGAGCGTGCGCAGGTCGTCGCCGACCTCGGCCACGGCGCGGGCGCGGATATTGCCGTCGAAGATGAGGGTCAGCATGAAGCCGGCCAGCACCAGGGCGACCGTGATCGCGCAGGCGGCGATGATGGTGAAGCGCGCCCGGAGCGAGCTCGGAATCACGAGGTGCCGCCCTCGGCCGGCATGACGCAATAGCCGTGACCGCGCCGGGTCTCGATGACCGGCGTGCCGAGCTTCTTGCGTAGCCGGGCGATCAGCACCTCGATGGCGTTGGAATCGTGTTCCTTGTCCTGGTCGTAGATATGGGTGCCGAGTTCGCTCTGCGACACGACGCGGCCGTTCTGCAGGATCAGGTAGGTCAGCAGCCGGTATTCGAGCGGGGTCAGCGCCACGGCCCGGCCACTGACTGTGACGTCCTTCTTGCGCGTATCGACCTCGACCGGGCCGACGGTGAGCACGGCGGAGGCGTGGCCGCTGGCGCGCCGCGTCAGCGCCCTGACGCGGGCCACCAGCTCCTCCATGTGGAACGGCTTGGTCAGATAGTCGTCAGCGCCGGAATCGATGCCCTCGACCTTCTCGCGCCAGCCGTCGCGCGCGGTGAGCAGCAGCACCGGCATGCGCCGGCCGGACGCCCGCCATTTGCGCAGCACGGTGAGTCCGTCCATTACCGGCAGCCCGAGATCGAGCACGACCACGTCGAAATCCTCGCTGTCGGCACGGAACCAGCCGTCCTCGCCATCGCCGCTGGTTTCCACGATGAAGCCGGCGCCGGAGAGCGCCGTGCCGATATCGGCGGCGATCCGCTTTTCGTCCTCGATCACCAAAACGCGCAAGGCCGCTATCCTCGTGAAGGCCGCACCCATGTCATCTGACAATCGATCAAGATGTCCGTGTCAATCGGCTTTTGACGGCGGCTGCGGGCGGCCATCCCGTCCTCGATGGAGCAGCCGGCCGCCAATACTCCGCGAATAGTGTCGGGATCGGCTGGTCCGGCCGCGGACCGGCCCGTATCGACAACGACGCCCGCCCCCGGAATTTGCCATCTTCATAGAACAATCTTCCCCGCGATCGGCATTGGAAACCGTGGCGTGGAACATTCTCTCTGTCCGGGGATTGCATCGGGTGCGCGCGGCATGGCCTTTCCGCGGCGTTCGGGACGCGTTGCGCAAGGTGATGCCAGAGTAAAATGACCTCTTCGGCGCAGTCTGCGCCATCATGAATTTCTCCCGATCTGTCATGCCGCGACCGAGGTCTTCTTTTCTGAGTCTAACGTCTTGAATTGACAGTCGTCTTCGGCCTTTCTCTGACGTCGTGGCGGTCTCAATGGCGAGGGCCACGGCGCTTCAGCCACATGTGGGGACCGACATGTTCGTGAGCCTGGGCTCTCATCGTCTTCGTGATCTTGCCGGCGTCGTTCTCGCCTTCGGTTTCGTCCTGGCGACAACGCTCTACGTCCGGGCGCAGGCCCCGGCCCCCGTCACCCTCGTCAACGTGTCCTACGATCCGACCCGCGAGCTCTACCGGGCCATCAACGATGCCTTCGCCAAGGAGTGGCAGGGCCGCACCGGCCAGCGTGTCACCATCCGCACCTCGCATGGCGGCTCGGGCCGGCAGGCCCGCTCGGTGATCGATGGCCTGGAGGCCGATGTCGTGACGCTCGCGCTGGCCGGCGACATCGACGCCATTGCCCGCGAGTCGCGCCGCCTGCCCGACAACTGGCAGTCACGGCTGCCGAACAATGCTTCGCCCTATACGTCCACCATCGTGTTCCTGGTCCGCAAGGGCAATCCGAAGGCCATTCGCGACTGGGACGACCTGGCCAAGCCGGGCATCGCGGTGATCACGCCCAATCCGAAGACCTCGGGCGGCGCGCGCTGGAACTATCTCGCCGCCTGGGCCTACGAGCTGCAGCGCAGCAACGGCGACCAGGCCGCCGCCCGTCGGCTCGTCGAGGCGATCTTCCGCAACGTTCCGGTTCTCGACACCGGCGCGCGCGGCTCCACCACCACCTTCGTCCAGCGCGGCATCGGCGACGTGCTGATCGCCTGGGAGAACGAGGCCTATCTCGCCCTGCAGGAATTCGGCGCCGACAAGTTCGACATCGTCAATCCCTCGGTGTCGATCCTCGCCGAGCCGCCGGTCTCGGTGGTCGACCAGGTGGTCGACCGGCGCGGCACCCGCCAGGTCGCCGAGGCCTATCTGCAGTTCCTTTATACCGCCCAGGCCCAGGCGATCATCGCCCGCAATTTCTACCGGCCGGTCCATCCCGAACATGCCGACCGCGCCGACATTGCGCGCTTCCCGCAGATCAAGCTCGTGACCATCGACCAGGTCTTCGGCGGCTGGACCAAGGCCCATGCCGACCACTTCGCCGACGGCGCCGTCTTCGATCAGATCTACCGGCCGGGAGCGACGGGCAGATGACCGCGGCGAGCCTGTCAGCGTCGGCCTTCAGCTTCCGCAAGCCGAGCGCCCTGCCCGGCTTCGGGCTGACGCTCGGGTTCACGCTCGCCTATCTCTCGCTCATCGTCCTGATCCCGCTCGCGGTCCTGGTCTGGCGGGCGAGCGGTCTTGGGCTCGACGGCATCTGGCGCATCGGCACGTCGCCGCGCGTGCTGGCGGCGCTCGAGACGAGCTTCTTCATCTCCTTCGCCGCCGCCGCGTTGAACGCGGTGTTCGGTTTCATCCTCGCCTGGGTGCTCACCCGCTACTGGTTTCCCGGCCGGGCCGCGATCGACGCGATGGTCGATCTGCCTTTCGCCTTGCCGACCGCGGTCGCCGGCATCGCTCTCACCGCCCTCTATGCACCCAATGGCTGGATCGGCGCGCTCATCGCGCCGCTCGGCATCAAGGTCGCCTATACGCCCCTCGGCATTTTCGTGGCGCTGGTCTTCATCGGCCTGCCCTTCGTGGTGCGCACGGTGCAGCCGGTGCTCGCCGATCTCGACCGCGAGATCGAGGAGGCTTCGGCGACGCTCGGCGCGAGTCGCCGCCAGACCGTGCTGCGCGTCGTCCTGCCGCCGCTGCTGCCGTCGGTGCTGACCGGCTTTGCCCTCGCTTTCGCGCGTGCCGTCGGCGAATACGGCTCGGTCATCTTCATCGCCGGCAACATGCCGTTCCGGTCCGAAATCGCGCCGCTGCTGATCGTCGTTCAGCTCGAAGAATTCAAATATGCCGAGGCGACGGCGATCGCGACCATCATGCTGGCCATCTCGTTCCTGGCGCTGCTGGCGATCAACCTGCTGCAGTCCTACAGCCGGCGGAGGTTCGGTCATGCATGAGCCGCGTCCCGCCTGGCCGCCGTCGGCCACCGGTGAGCGGCCGGTCACCCGCTGGATCCTGATCCTCGTCGCGATCGGCTTTCTCGCCCTGTTCGTCCTGCTGCCGCTCGTCGCCGTCTTCGCCGAGGCGCTCCGTCGCGGTGTGCCGGCTTTCCTCGATGCCTTTGGAGACGAGGACACGCTGGCCGCGATCCGCCTGACCCTGCTGGTCGCCGCCATCACCGTTCCGGCCAATCTGGTCTTCGGCATCGCCGCGGCCTGGGCCGTCGCCAAGTTCGAATTCCCCGGCAAGAGCCTGCTGGTGACGCTGATCGACCTGCCCTTCTCTGTCTCGCCGGTCGTCTCGGGCCTCATCTACGTGCTGCTGTTCGGCGCCCAGGGTCTGTTCGGGGCGACGCTCGACGCGCACGGCCTGAAGATCATCTTCGCCGTGCCGGGCATCGTCCTCGCCACGATCTTCGTCACTTTCCCGTTCATCGCCCGCGAACTCATTCCGCTGATGCAGGAACAGGGCACGAGCGAGGAGGAGGCCGCCCTGACGCTCGGCGCCTCGGGGCTCCGGACCTTCCTGACCATCACGCTGCCGAACGTCAAATGGGCGCTGCTCTACGGCGTCCTGCTCTGCAACGCCCGCGCCATGGGCGAGTTCGGCGCCGTCTCGGTGGTGTCGGGCCATATCCGTGGCCTCACCAACACGATGCCGCTCCATGTGGAGATACTCTACAATGAGTACAACTTTGTCGGTGCCTTCGCAGTCGCTTCGCTCCTTGCAGGGCTTGCCCTTGTCACGCTTTTCGCGAAATCGATCCTCGAATGGCGATACGCAGACGCTCTCGTCGGCGCGCGTGGGCATTGATGCGCGGCACGCCGTCGCGATCCGGGCGCAGGGCCTGATCAAGTGGTTCGGCGCCGGCACCGCGGCGCTCGACGGCATCTATCTCGACGTCCGTCCCGGCGAGCTCCTGGCCCTGCTGGGCCCGTCCGGCTCCGGCAAGACCACGTTGCTGCGCGCCGTCGCCGGCCTCGAACAGGTCGATGCCGGCCAGATCCTGTTCGATGAGGAGAATGCCACCGCCCTGCCGGTCCAGGCGCGCAAGGTCGGCTTCGTCTTCCAGCACTATGCTTTGTTCCGCCACCTCAACGTGGCCGACAACATCGCCTATGGGCTGAATGTCCGCCCGCGCGCCCTGCGTCCGCCGCGCGCCGAGATCCGGCGCCGGGTCGCCGAGCTTCTCGATCTCGTCCAGCTCTCCGGCCTCGAAAAGCGCTTTCCCGCCCAGCTCTCGGGCGGCCAGCGCCAGCGCGTCGCGCTCGCCCGCGCCCTTGCCGTCGACCCGAAAGTGCTGCTGCTCGACGAGCCTTTCGGCGCGCTCGACGCCCAGGTCCGGCGCGATCTCCGCCGCTGGCTGCGCGAGATTCACGACCGCACCGGCCACACCACCCTGTTCGTCACTCACGACCAGGACGAGGCGCTCGAGCTCGCCGACCGGGTCGCGATCCTCAACAAGGGCCGGATCGAGCAGATCGGCACGCCCGACGAGATCTACGACCATCCGGCGACCGCCTTCGTCGCCGGCTTCATCGGCGGCGCCATCAAGCTCGATGCCGAGGTCCGCGACGGCACGGTGTGGGCCGGCGCCGCCCAGCTCGTCTCGGCGCCGATCGGCACGCCGCCGGGCCCGGTCGAGCTGTTCGTCCGCCCCGAGGATCTCGCGCTCGCCGATCCCGGCACGCCGGCGGTCAAGGCCCGCGTCGTCGGCGTGCGCCGCTCGGGGCCGGCGCGCCGCGTCGATGTCGTACTGGCCGAGGGCCAACCGGCGGTCGAGGTCGAAGTGCCGACGGACCTGCCGGTCGATCGGGGCGAATGGCTGTCCGTCGCCCTGAAGACGGTGCGTCTTTTCCCCGCCGCCCGCCTCTGAGGTCGTCCCGTGTCGCGTTTCAAGTTCTTTCCGATCTCCTATGACGTTGCCGCGCGCGTCGTGATCGTCGCCGGCAATGGCGAGCAGGCTCTGCAGAAGCTCCGGCTGCTGGTGCGCACCGAGGCGAAGCTCGTGCTCTGCGCCGCCGACCCGTCCGCCGACCTGGCCGCCTTCGCCGCCGCCCATGGCGTCGAGCACATCGCGGCCGAGCCCGACGCGCGGCGCCTGGCGAGCGCCGCGCTGCTGTTCGTCGCTACCGGCGATGCCGGCGACGATGCCC
The DNA here is from genome assembly GCA_000751295.2 of bacterium YEK0313. NCBI lineage: Bacteria > bacterium YEK0313. The sequence continues at coordinate 42,769 of CCMO02000003.1, read as the reverse complement.
GCCTCGCCCTGATCGCCCGCGCCGCCGGCGTGCCGGTCAATGTCGTCGACCGGCCACAGATTTCCGATTTCGCCGTCCCGGCCATCGTCGACCGCGCGCCCATTGCGGTCGCCATCTCCACCGACGGCCATGCGCCGGTCCTCGCGCAGAAGGTGCGCGCGGCGATCGAAGCGATGCTGCCGCCGGCCTTCGGGCGGCTTGGCGAACTTGCCGCCGGCCTGCGCGAGCGGGTCAATCTCAGGCTTGGCGAACCGAGTCGCCGGCGGCTGTTCTGGTCGCGCCTGTTCGACGGCCGCGCGGCCGAGGCGGCGTTTGCCGGCGAAGCCGAGCGGGCCCGGATCATCGCGCTCAACGCGCTCGATGCCGCCGAGGCGGATGCCATGCCGGCCGGCAAGGTGTTCCTGGTCGGCGCCGGCCCTGGCTCGGAGGACCTCTTGACGATCCGCGCGCATCGCCTGCTGCAGACGGCGGATGTGATCGTGCACGATGCGCTGGTTCCCGAGGCCGTCATCGCCATGGGCCGGCGCGACGCCGAGCGCATTGCGGTCGGCAAGCGCAAGGGCCGCCATTCCGTCGCGCAGGAGGAGATCGACGCCCTCCTGGTGCGGCTCGCGCGGGACGGCCGCCAGGTGGTGCGGCTGAAGGCCGGCGATCCCCTGGTGTTCGGCCGGGCGGGCGAAGAGATCGCGGCGCTCCGAGCGGCAGGCATCGCCTATGAAGTCGTGCCCGGCGTGACCGCCGCGCTCGCCGCCGCGGCGGACGCGGCCGTGCCGCTCACCCTGCGCGGGCTCGCCTCGCATCTCGTCGTCGCCACCGGCCATGGCGCCGAGGGCACCGAGCCGGAAGGCTGGGAAAGGCTCGCCGCCGATGGCGCGACCGTTGCCGTCTACATGGGCAGGTCGGTCGCCGAACGGGTCGCCGCCCGGCTGGCCGCTGCCGGGCTCGCTCCGGCCACCCCGGTTCTCGCCGTCGAGAATGCCGGCCGCGCCGACCGGCGCCTGCTCGCCGGTCGGCTTGCCGAGCTCGGCGGCCTCGCCGGGCGCGCCGATCTGACCGGTCCCGTCCTCATCCTGATCGGCCCGGCGGTCGCTGCCGGCGATCTCGCCGATGCCGAACCTTTCGCCGCGCCGCTCGCGGCCGCCGCCTGAGAGCTGTCCGATGTCCCAACCCGTCAAAGCCCCGAAGGTCTTCAAGCCGGTGATCGTCACCGCCAATGGCCTCGCCTCGGGGGAAGTGCTGTTCCGTCATCCCGACGGCGGCTGGTCGATCGATGTGAGCAAGGCCGAAATCGCCGAAACGCGCGAGGCCGGCGACGACCTGCTGAGCCGGGCGCTTGCCGACCAGGAAGCCTGCATCGTGGTCGAGCCGGCGCTGATCGAAATCGTCAGGGAAGGCGGCTTTGTCCGGCCGGCATCGCTGCGCGAACTGATCCGTGCCAGCGGCCCGACCGTCGCGCTGCCGTCCGACGCCTACGCCCATCTGTGAGACGACCATGTACCGCTACGATGAATTCGATCAGGCCTTCGTCGACGAGCGCGTCGCCGAATTCAGCGACCAGGTGGCGCGGCGTCTGTCGGGCGAGCTGACCGAGGACCAGTTCAAGCCGCTCCGGCTGATGAACGGCGTCTACCTGCAGCTGCACGCCTACATGCTCCGGATCGCCATCCCCTATGGCACGCTGTCGTCGCGCCAGATGCGCAAGCTCGCCCATATCGGCCGCACCTACGACCGCGACTACGGCCATTTCACCACTCGGCAGAACCTGCAGTTCAACTGGATCCGGCTCGCCGACGTGCCGGCCATTCTGAAGGAGCTCGCCGAGGTGGAAATGCATGCCATCCAGACCTCGGGCAATTGCATCCGCAACGTCACCGCCGACCATTTCGCCGGGGTTGCCGCCGACGAGGTCGCCGATCCCCGGCCCTATGCCGAGGTGCTGCGCCAGTGGTCGTCGCTGCATCCGGAATTCAGCTTCCTGCCGCGCAAGTTCAAGCTCGCGGTGACCGGCGCGCCGAACGACCGCGCGGCGATCCAGGTCCACGACATCGGGCTCGAGGTGAAGCGCAACGACAAGGGCGAGATCGGCTTCGCCGTCTGGGTCGGCGGCGGCCAGGGCCGCACCCCGATGATCGCCAAGAAAGTGCGCGACTTCCTGCCGGAGGCCGATCTCCTGGCCTATTGCGAGGCGATCCTGCGCGTCTACAACCTGCAGGGCCGGCGCGACAACAAGTACAAGGCCCGCATCAAGATCCTGGTCCACGAGATGGGCGAGGAGGAGATGACCCGCGCGGTCGAGGCCGAGTTCGAGGCGATCGGCCGCACGACGCTCGCCCTGCCGGCCGAGGAGGTGGCACGGATCGCCGCCTATTTCGCGCCGCCCGCGCTGGCCGCGCTGCCGGTCCGGTCCGAGGTGCTGGAACGGGCCAAGGCCGCCGATCCCGAGCTCGGGCGGTTCCTGGCTCGCAATCTCCATGCCCACAAGGCGCCTGGCTACGGCATCGTCACCGTCTCGCTGAAGCCCTTCGGCCAGCCGCCGGGCGACGCCACCGCGGGCCAGATGGATGCGATCGCCGACATTGCCGAGCGCTATTCGTGCGATGAGATCAGGGTCAGCCACGAGCAGAACCTGGTGCTGCCCCATGTCCGGCTCGACGACGTGCCGGCGGTCTATGCCGCGCTGAAGCGGGCGGGGCTCGCCACGCCCAATGCCGGGCTCGTCACCGATATCATCGCCTGCCCCGGCCTCGACTATTGCGCCCTCGCCAATGCCCGCTCGATCCCGGTCGCCCAGCGCATTTCCGAACGTTTCGCCGCGCTCGACCGCCAGGAGGAGATCGGCGAGCTGAAGCTGAAGATCTCCGGCTGCATCAATGCCTGCGGCCATCACCATGTCGGCCATATCGGCATTCTCGGCGTCGACCGGAAAGGCGAGGAATTCTACCAGATCACGCTCGGTGGCTCCGCCGACGAGAAAGCCTCGATCGGCGAGATCGTCGGCCGCGGCTTCTCGTCCGACGAGGTCGTCGATGCGGTCGAGAACATCATCGGCACCTATCTGAAGGTCCGCTCGGCGCCGGCCGAAACCTTCCTGGAAACCTATCGCCGGGTCGGCGAGGCCCCGTTCCGCGAGGCGCTCTATGCCGACGCTTGACCTGACGCGGCCGCGCGGGACTGCCGATGCGGCGCTGGGCGCCGAAGCGACAAGGCTCGAGCGCGCCTTCGGCACGCGGCACCCGGCCGAGATCCTGAAGGCGGTGCTGGTCGACCTGTTCCCGGGCAAGGCCGCGCTGGTCACGTCGTTCGGCGCCGATTCGGCGGTGCTCCTGCATCTGGCCGCCGGCATCGATCCGGCGGCGCCGATCGTCTTCATCGACACGCTCAGGCATTTCCCGGCAACGCTTGCCTATCGGGATCTTCTCGTCGCCAGGCTCGGGCTGACCGGCCTCGTCACCGTCGCGCCGACGCCTGCCGAGGTGAGCGCCAGCGATCCGGTCCTGGCGCTCGCCGAGCGCGACCCCGATGCCTGCTGCGGCTTCCGCAAGGTGGTGCCGCTCGCCCGGGCGCTGCAACCCTTCCGCGCCGCGATCACCGGCCGCAAGCGGCACCAGGCGGCGACCCGGGCGGGGCTTGCCGTGTTCGAGGCCGAGGAGGGCCGGATCAAGGTCAATCCACTGGCGGGCTGGGACGTCCGCGACCTTGCCGCCTATGCCCGGGCCCACGATCTGCCGGCCCATCCGCTGGTCGCGCAGGGCTATCCCTCGATCGGCTGCGCGCCCTGCACGTCGCCGGTCGCGGCCGGCGAGGATCCGCGCGCCGGGCGCTGGCGCGGCACCGCCAAGATCGAATGCGGCATTCACAAGCCCGCCGGCACGCTCACCGACCTTCGAACAGGACACTGACCTCCCATGGCCTTGTACAGGCACGGCGCCTTCGTCGCCGACGACTGGATTTTCCCCGAAGACGGCGCGCCGGTTCCCGCGGCCGGCAAGGTGGCGCTGCCCAAGGCGCGCCTCGTCGCTGAATTCGCGGCGCTGGCGGATCGCGCCGATCCCATCGGCCTGGTGCTCGCCTCGGGCGAGACCCTCGACGGCCTCGGCGCGGCGATCGGCCGGCTCCGGCTCGTCAAGCTGGTCATCCCCCGCTATGCCGACGGCCGGCTCTATTCGATCGCCCGGCTGCTGCGCGACCGCCACGGCTTCACCGGCGAGATCCGGGCGAGCGGCGATGTCCTGCGCGACCAGATCGTCTTTCTCGCCCGTGCCGGCGTCGACGCCTTCGAGGTGACGCACCAGGGCACCATCCAGGCGCTCCGCGACGGCGCGATCGTCGCCGTCCACCACCACTACCAGCCGGCCTCGCAGGCGGCCGTCGAGGCGAAGCCCGGGCCGCGCCCCTGGCTGCGCAAGTCTTTCGTGCCGGGAGTCGTCCAGTGACCGCGTCCGCAGTTCGTGCATTGAAGTCCGACGACACCACCGACACGCGCGATATCAGGCGGACGCTGTCGCCGCACCTGCAGCGCCTCGAGGACGAGGCGATCTTCATCATGCGCGAAGTGGTGGCCGAGTTCCGCCGGCCGGTCATGCTCTATTCGGTCGGCAAGGATTCCAGCGTGATGCTGCACATCGCGCGCAAGGCCTTCTTTCCGGCCAGGCCACCCTTTCCCTTCCTGCATATCGCCTCGGGCTGGGATTTCCGCGCGCTGCTCGATCACCGCGACCGCATGGCGCGCGACTATGGGCTCGATCTCCTCGTCCATTCGAACGAGGCCGCCGCCGCGGCCGGCGTCAATCCCTTCGACACCGAGACGGGCGAATATTCGCGCCTGATGCTCACCGAGGTTCTGAAGAGCGCGCTCGACGAGCACGGTTTCGACGCCGCCTTCGGCGGTGGCCGCCGCGACGAGGAGAAGGCGCGCGCCAAGGAGCGCATCTTCTCGCACCGTTCGGCCGGCCATGTCTGGGATCCGCGCAACCAGCGCCCGGAGCTCTGGCGCCTGTTCAATACCCGGCTCGGCGCCGGCGACACGATGCGCGTGTTTCCGCTGTCCAACTGGACCGAGCTCGACGTGTGGGACTATATCCGCGCCGAGCAGATCCCGATCGTGCCGGTCTATCTGGCCGGCGACCGCCAGGTGGTCGAGCGCGACGGCGCGCTGATCATGGTCGACGACGATCGCATGCGCTTCCGCCCGGGCGAGGAGGTGGTGACGCGCCGCGTCCGTTTCCGCACGCTCGGCTGCTGGCCGCTGACCGGCGCGGTCGCCTCGGAAGCGACCACGGTCGAGGACATCATCGCCGAGATCGTCGCCTCCCGCACCTCCGAACGCGAGGGCCGCCTCGTCGACGGCGCCCTGCAGGCCTCGATGGAACGCAAGAAGCGCGAGGGCTATTTCTGATGACCATGCGCGTCGCCGCCCGGCCACCGGCTCTCGACCCGGCCAACGACACCCTGCCGGTCCGCGATCGCGGCGCCCTGCGCTTCATTACCTGCGGCTCGGTGGACGACGGCAAGTCGACCCTGATCGGCCGCCTGCTGCACGATTCGATCGGCCTCCTCGAGGACCAGCTCGCCGGCCTGAAGGACGACAGCCGGCGCTTCGGCACGACCGGCGAGGAGCTCGATCTCGCCCTGCTGCTCGACGGCCTGGAAGCCGAGCGCGAGCAGGGCATCACCATCGACGTTGCCTACCGGTTCTTTTCGACCGCCCGCCGCGCCTTCGTCGTCGCGGATACGCCGGGCCATGCCCAATATACCCGCAACATGGCGACCGGCGCCTCGACGGCGGAGCTCGCCGTGCTGCTCGTCGATGCCCGCAAGGGCCTGATGGAGCAGACCCGGCGCCATGCCGCGATCGTCGCGCTGCTCGGCATCCGCCATGTCGTGCTGGCGGTCAACAAGATCGACCTCGTGGATTTCTCGCAGGAGCGCTACGACGCCATCGTCGCCGACTTCACCGCCTTCGCCGCGCCGCTCGCCTTCCGTTCGGCGGCCGCCATCCCGCTCTCGGCGCGCTTCGGCGACAATGTCACCATCCGCAGCCGCAACACGCCCTGGTACGAGGGCCCGACCCTGATCCGCCATCTCGAAGCGGTCGAGACCTCCGACCAGGTCGACGAGGCGCCGTTCCGCATGGGCGTGCAATGGGTCAACCGGGCCGATATCGACTTCCGCGGCGTGGCCGGTACGGTGGCGAGCGGCCGCGTCGCGGTCGGCGACACGATCGTCGTCGCCGGCTCGGGCAAGACGACGCGGGTCAAGCGCATCGTCACGCTCGACGGCGATCTCGGCTCGGCCGCCGCCGGCCGCGCGGTGACGCTGACCTTCACCGAGGATGTCGACATTGCGCGCGGCGACCTCATTGCCGATCCGCGCGCGCGTCCGATGAGCGCCCGCCGGCTTGCCGCCGACCTCGTCTGGATGGGCGAGACGCCGGGGGCGGCCGGCGCCCGTTACCTGATGAAGATCGGCAGCGCCACGGTGCCGGCGACGGTCACGCGGCTCGTCGACACGCTGGATGTCGCAACGCTCGAGCGCTGCGCGGATCCGCTCGGCTTCTCGCTCAACACGATCGGCCGGGTCGAGATCGAAGCCGGCAGCCGCATCGCCTTCGACCCCTATGCCGACAACCGGGAGACCGGCGCCTTCATCCTGATCGACCGGACCACCCATCTGACCGTGGCCGCCGGCCTGGTCGTCGCGGGCCTCGATCGCGCCCGCGAGGTGCATCGTCATCCGACCGAGGTGACCGGCGCGGTGCGCGCCGCGCTGAAGAGCCAGGTGCCGCTGACTGTCTGGCTGACCGGGCTGCCGGGCTCCGGCAAGTCGACCATCGCCAATCTGGTCGAGCGGCGGCTCGCCGCGCTCGGCCGCCACACCATGCTGCTCGACGGTGACAATCTGCGCCAGGGCATCAATGCCGATCTCGGCTTCGATGCCGCCGCCCGCGCCGAGAATGTCCGCCGGGTCGGCGAGATCGCCAGGCTGATGGCCGAGGCCGGCCTCGTCACGCTGGTCGCGCTCGTCTCGCCGTTCCGCGCCGACCGCGACCGGGTCGCCGCGCTGTTCCCGGAAGGCCGTTTCGTCGAGGTCTTCGTCGACGCCTCGCCCGAAACCTGCCGGGCGCGCGATCCGAAGGGGCTCTATGCCAAGGCCGAAGCCGGCCGGATCGTCAATTTCACCGGACGCGACCAGGCCTACGAACCGCCGCTCGAACCGGCCCTGGTGCTGCGCAGCGACGAACTGAGCCCGGAGGACGCCGCTGAACAGGTGGTCGAGCTGATCCTCGCCCGGATCGAGCCGCCGCTCGACGGCTTCGATTCGGCCCAGCTCTGACCTGCTTCAGCCGGCCGTCCCGTCGAGGGTCGCCTCGAAAGCCAGCGCGGCCCTCGAGCGGTGCCTTTCGCGGTGGCGGACCAGGCTGAACGTCCGTGGCGGCAGGACGAAGGCGAGCCGGACGAGCCGGCCGGCGGCGAGCCGCGGCGCCGCCACGAGTTCGGACACGACCGCGACCAGGGCGCTGGCTTCGACCGCCGAGCACAGGGCTTCGTTGGACGGCAGGTCGAGCGCGATCTCCAGACTGCCGGCCGCAAGGCCGTGCCGGCGGAGCGCCGTTTCAAGCTCGGAGCGCGTGCCGGAACCCGGCTCGCGCATCGCCCAGCGCTGGCGCGCGAGCATGCCGGCGGTGACCATGGCCTGGCCGGCAAGGGCATGGCCGGGCGCGCCGACCAGGATCAGCCGGTCCTCGGCGACCACCCGGCTCGCCAGGGCCGGCTCGTCGATAGCCCCTTCGATCAGCCCGAGCTCGGCCGTGCCGGTCAGGACGGCGCGTGCCACCGTCTGGGTGTTGCCGAAGGCGGTGTCGAGCGTGATCGCCGGATAGCGGTCGTGGAAGCGCGTCAGCCGCGGCGGCAGCCAGTAGCTGCCGATGGTCTGGCTCGTCTCGATGCGCAGCGTGCCGCGCGTCAGCCCGCTGAGCTCGGCCAGGGTCTGCTCGGCGGCAGCGGCGCGGGCCAGCGTCGCGCGCGCCTCGTCGAGAAAGATGGTGCCGGCCTCGGTCCGTTCGATGCGCCGGCCGATCCGATGGAACAGCTGCAGGCCGTGCCGGCTCTCCAGCGCGCGGATCGCCGCGCTGACCGCGGAGGGCGTGAGGTTGAGGGCGGCGGCCGCCGCCGTCAGGTGCTGACGCTCGGCGACCGCCACGAAGATGCGGAGCTGTTCGAGGGTCATGGCGGCTCTGACACGTCCGAGGTCGATCCGTCCGACATTATGCAATTCTATCGAACGAAACATATGGAAAATTGCAATGGATCGAATGATCGGGCGGGTGCATGGGATCGGCATCGCCAGGGAAAGTGCCGTCCATGTCCGTTACCGCCGCCACCAGACCGCAACAGATCCTGCCGGGCCTCGTCCTCAGCCTCTGCGTTGCCGGCATTGCGCTCGGCCTCGGCCATCTCCAGTCCTGGCTGTTCGGCCGGGCCTGGCTGGAGCCCCTCGTGCTGGCCATCCTCATCGGCATGGCACTGAGGACGGCGGGCCGGGTCGCGGCGCGTCATGACCGCGGCATCGACTTTGCCGCCAAGACATTGCTGGAATGGGCGGTCGTGCTGCTCGGCGCGTCGATCAGCACGGCCGCGCTGGCGGCGGCGGGACCGGCCCTGATCGGCGGCATCGCTGCGGTCGTCGCGGTCGCCATCGTGATGAGCTATGGCGTCGGTCGCGCCTTCGGCCTCGGCCATCGGCTCGCCTTGCTGGTGGCCTGCGGCAATTCGATCTGCGGCAATTCGGCCATCGCCGCGACTGCGCCGGTCATCGAGGCGCGGAGCGAGGAGGTGGCGGCCTCGATCGCCTTCACCGCCGCGCTCGGCGTCGTCGTGGTGCTCTGCCTGCCGCTCCTCGTGCCGCTCTTCGGCTTGTCGCCGCTGCAATATGGCGTCTTTGCCGGCCTCACCGTCTATGCGGTGCCCCAGGTCCTCGCGGCGACCGCGCCGATCGGCACGCTCAGCGTCCAGATCGGCACGCTGGTCAAGCTCGTCAGGGTGCTGATGCTCGGTCCGGTGATCCTCGTGCTGGCGATCGGCCGCGGCAAGGCGCAGCCGGCCGCGCCGCATCGGCTGGTGCCCTGGTTCATCGTCGGTTTTATCGTTCTGGCCGGGCTCCGCTCGGCGGGGCTCGTGCCGGCCGTGGTGGCCGATGCCCTGACCGTCCTGTCCGGCCTCCTGACCGTGGTCGCCATGGCCGCCCTCGGCCTCAGCGTCGATGCCCGGGTGCTGAAAGCGGCCGGCGGACGGGTGACCCTCGTCGCCGTCATCTCGCTCGCCCTGCTCGGCGCCATCAGCCTCGCCCTGATCCACGGCCTCGGCATCACTTGAGATCGAGGATGGCACGGCCCGTCGCGGATCGACAGGATCCGCTTGCGGCGAAAGACCGAAAACGGCAGTCGTGATGGCGCCTCAGGCCGGCCGCATGGTCTTCACGCCCAGGCGGGCACCGGCGTCAGCCGCACCCGGTCCGCACCGCCGAGGCGTGCGGACAGGGCGCGTTCGATCTCGGACGGCTCGCGGGCGAGCGGCTCGAAACCGGCGAGGCGCGGATCGGCGCCTTCGAACAGGCTCAGTTCCAGCCGGTCGCCGGCCCGGAACAATGCGCCGGCCATGACGCCGTCGACGGTGAGCGTCCACAGGCCGTGATGATCGGTGCCGGCGAGGGTCTGGCGCAGCGTCGCGATCAGCCGGGCGAAGCGGCCGCCGGCCGCTGTGCCGATCCCCTCCCGAACTGCCGCCATGGCCAGCGCCTCCCTGCTAAAAGCGCTGAAATCATAAGGTTTTGCCGGATGCCGAGGAAGGGAACGGCCTTGTCTTTTCGAGCCGCCGCGCAGCAAGAACGATCTCCCGGGCCGGGCGCCGGAGAGCGAAACATTCCGTTCCTCCTCCGGTCGACCATGCTCAGCGGCGGCTGAACAGCCTCACGCCCCGTCCGTCCGTCTCGACCTGCACCGTGCCGTCACCGCGCAGCCGGTGCAGATGGGCGAGCGTTTCGGCAATGGCGAGGAAGGCATGGCCTTCGCCGATCGCGCGCGGAAACAGCGCGGCGGCCGCCTCATAGGCGGTCATCGGTCGGTCCAGCGCCTGGTGGAGCCGATCGAGCCGCTGCGCGTGATGCTCGCGCAGGGCCTTCAGCCTGAGATGCAGGCCATGAAACGGCAGGCCGTGGGAGGGGAGCACGAATGTATCCTCCGGCAGGGCTATGAAGCGGTCCAGCGAGGCGAGATAGTCGGCCAGCGGGTCGGCATCCGGCTCGCCCGGAAAGACGCCGATGACCGGCGTGATATGCGACAGGACCTGGTCGCCGGCGATCAGGATGCGGTCGGCCTCGCTGTAGAAGGAGGCATGTTCCTCGGTGTGGCCGCCGGCCGTGATGGTCCGCCAGCGCCGCCCGCCCATGGTGATCTCGGTGCCGTCGACGAGCCGCTCGATCTGCCGCGGCGGCGGGCCGAGCGCCGGCGCGAAGCTCGACCGGTCGGAGGCGAAGCGTCTGACCATCGCCTCGTCGCAGCCGTTGCGCGCCATGTAGCGGGCGACATGCGCTTTCGGCGGCTCGCGGGCATCGGCATAGCGCAGCCGCGCCCACAGCCACTCGACCAGCGTCGAGGCGAAGGGAATGTCATGGGTCTCGACGAGATGGCCGGCAAGACCGATATGGTCGGTATGGCCGTGGGTCGCGACCAGCCGGTTGAGCCCGGCCCCGCCGAGCGGTCCGCCGAGCATGGTGTCCCACGCGGCGCGCATCTCCGGCGATTCGACGCCGGCATCGACCGCCGTCCAGCCCGGCGCGTCGTCCAGCAGCCAGACATTGACGTGGTTCAGCGCGAAGGGCAGCGGCAGCCGCCCCCAGCGCAGGCCGGGCGCGAGCTCCGGCGCTTCGCCCGGCTTCGGCGTCGCAACGGTGGTGAAATCGAGCGGACTGGGCGGCCGGTCGGTCCGGCTGGCACTTTGAGGCATGCTGCTCATGGTTTTGGCGAAATAGCGAATGGCGGATGGCGAGTAGGGAATGGCGCATTGGGAGTAGGGATGCGTGGCGGGCGCCGCCTCTATTCATTGCATCCCCATTCGCCACTCGCCATTCGCCATTCGCCACTCCCTACTCGCCATCCTCCTCCTCTTCCGCCGCGCTGGCGCGGGCGGAGCGCTGGCGCGCCCACATCGAGGCATAAAGCCCGCCGCGCGCGACCAGCTCCTGGTGGCGGCCGCTTTCGACGATGCGGCCATGTTCGAGCACGATGATGCGGTCGGCGGTGGTGACGCTGCCGAGCCGGTGCGTGACGCTCACCACGGTGCGCGTCTCGGCGATCCGGCGCAGCGTCTCGTTCAGCTTGGCCTCGGTGCCGGCATCGAGCGCGCTCGTCGCCTCGTCCAGCACCAGCACGGCGGGATCGCGCACCAGCGCGCGGGCGATCGCGACGCGCTGGCGCTGGCCGCCGGAGAGCTGGCCACCGCGCTCGCCGACCTGGGTGTCGTAGCCCTGCGGCAGCGACAGGATGAAGTCGTGCACCTCGGCCTGGGCCGCGGCGGCATGGATCTGCGCCATGGTCGCGCCGGGATTGCCCATGCGGATATTGTCGGCGATCGAGGTGTTGAACAGGAAGCTGTCCTGGAACACGACGGCCATCTGCGCGCGCAGGGATGCCTGCGTGACGGTCCGGATGTCGATCCCGTCGATGCGCACGGCGCCCTCGGTCGGGTCGTAGAAGCGCATCAGCAGGTTGAGGAAGGTGCTCTTGCCCGAGCCGCTCGGCCCGACAATGCCGAGGAACGATCCCTTGGCGACCGCCACGCTGAGGCCTTCGGTGCGGAAGCTCGATCCGGGATAGTTGAAGGCCACGTCGTCGAAGACGATCTCGCGCTCGAACGGCTTGAGCGCTGGCGCCCCTGGCGGGTCGACCATGGTCGGCCGGATCGCGAGAAGGTCGCCGAGATGGCGGATCGAGCCGGCCGCCTGGGCGAGGGTCGGCACATATTGCGTGACATTGGTCAGGGCATAGCCCATCGACAGGAACACGCCCTCGAAGGCGATGATGGTGCCGACCGTGATGCGCTCGGTATAGGCCCAGTAGGCGCCGAGCGCGAACACGCCGATATGGATGACGTAGAGGCCGGTCTGGGCGGTCCGCTCGACCAGGGCGCTGGTGAAATTGGTGCGCCGCGCGATGGTCTGCCACGACGTGTTGAGGATCGAAAAGCCGCTCTGCGCCTGCGCCGTCAGGCCGAAGGCCTTGATCACCGGCTGGGCCGCGACGTTTTCCTGCACCGCGCCGAGCAGCTTTCCCTCGGTCAGGCGCTTGTCATAGGCATAGGTGAAGGCGCGGCGGGCGAAGATGCGGGGCCACCACAGAATCAGCGGGAAGATCAGCGCGCCGATCATGCCGAGCCAGACGTCGAACATGAACATCAGGATGGTGGCGTAGACGACCTCCAGGAACGGCATGACGAATTGCGGCACCACCCCGACGATGCCGACCTCGATGGCGACCAGGTCGCCGGAGAAGCGCGACAGCACCGTGCCGGTCGGCGTCGTGTGGAAGAACGGCATGGACATGGTCTGCACGTGGTTGAACAGGTGCTGCCGGATGTCCCGGACCATGTCCGAAAAGATGCGCGTATAGAGATAGTCGGCGAGCAGCGCGACCATCGACACGGTCACCGCCGCCGTGCCCATGAAGACGAGCGATTTGACCAGCGCTTCCCAGTCTTTTTTGATCAGGCCTTCGTCGATCAGGTATTGCGTGACCAGCGGGAAGGAGAAGTTCAGCGCCGCCTCGGTCAGCACGAGCAGGCCGAGCAGCGCGAACAGAAGCTTGTAGGGTTTGCCGAAGGGGGCGAGGAAGGCGACGATCGCCTTGACGTCATCGGCGCTGACGTCTTCTTCCTCCTCGTCGAGCTCGTCGTCCGGGTCGACCGCCGTCTGCTCGCTGATCATGGCACGAACGGGGCTCGGCGCTGGGCCAGGCGGAATGCTGTCACGGGGGTGCCTCGCGGCGGACGGGTGGTCGGTGTCGGAAGCGCCGACCCCTTTTCGGGTCGGGCGGGCCGGCAGGCGCCGGGATGCACTGTGGACCAGATCTTCATAAGACTAGCCCGGGCATTTCGCCCGGGCCAGTGCATCATGTTGCGAGAGGTTGGGGTTCAGCGCGCCGCGGCGGCGGTGCGCACCTTGCTGGTCGGGCCCTTGGCGCGCCCGTCCATCAGCTTGGCAACCCACTGCGCGGCGTCGGGCTTGGCGTAGAAGCAGTAGCGCATGGTCTCCATATCCGGATACCAGGGGAAGTCCCCCTCATTGGCGTCGCACTCGATCTTCCAGGCCTTTTTCAGGATCTTCTGGTCGTGCACGGCCGGGCGCCAGCCATGGCGCTGGAAGCGCTCGGACCACTGCCAGGTCGTCTCCAGCGTCAGCACCCCGTCGAAGACGTCGTGATATTCGATCACCTCGCGGGTCATGTCGGCGGTGATGCCGCCGAAGAAGATGCCGATGCGGGTGACGCGGTAGAGCTCCTGGATCGCCTTGTCGATCAGGTCCTCGGGCACGTAGCACAGGCAGGTGTCATAGATGACGTCGAAGGACTGGTCCTCGAACGGCAGCTGAGTGACGTCGCCGAGCAGGTTGCGATGCAGCCACTTCTTCGGCGTCTGGGCATGGACGTGCCGGTTGTTCTCGATGCCCCAGGCGTCGATGCCGATATTGGCGAAGCACTCGAGCGTCAGGCCGCTCGCCGAGCCGACGTCGAGGAGCGTATAGGGCGCCTTGATGCCGAAAATGCACTCGTAGAGATCGGCATTGTACTGCTCGTCGAAATATTCGCGGAACGATTCCTCGTAGGACAGGCCGACGGCATATTCGTCATGATAGTCGTTGGTCAGCGTCGATTCGACGAAGCCGTCCTCGACCACCCCCTGCGCCTTGGCGGCATCCGCCTTCTTGCGTGCGCCCGAATAGGCCGCGCCGCGCAGCTTGCCCATCATCATGTCGACGACGAAATTGGCCGAATCGTAGGCGCCGTTGACGGTCGAGTCGAAGAGGTAGTCGCCGACGAGGTAGAGATTGGGCAGCACCTTGCCGTCGGGCTGGTGGCGCTCGCGCAGCTCCGGCGTCGGATGGCCGCCGGGCAGGCCGGAAATGGTGCCGACCCAGCGCTGGACGCGCGCTTCCAGGAACTGCTTCCTGGCGAGCGGGATGAGCTCGGAGGGCAGCGAGTCGAGCGCGCGCTGGATCAGCGCCTCGTCGTCGAGATTGGAGAGCGCGAGCGCTTCCGTCGCCGTGATCAGCCAGCCGAGCACGCCGTGCTTGGAGGGATGGCGCGAGCTCTCGTCATAGATGCAGCAGCCGCCGAAGGCGTCCGACATGACGTAGTTGCCCTGGAAGTGCTGGTTCCAGAACGGCTTCTTGAACAGGGCGGTGACGCGCAGATAGTGCGCCGGATTGTCGTAGGCCGCCTGGTGCTTCTGGATCGCCATGCGGGCCTCGCGCCCCTCGAACTCGATCTGGCCGACCCAGTAGTTCGGCAGGGCCAGAACGACATGGTCGAAGACATGGGTCTCGGTCTTGCCGTTGCGGCGGACGTGGAGCGTATAGGTGTCGTCGGCATTGCGGGCGATCTTGGTCACCCGGCTCTTCAGCATCACCTTGGCCGAGATGCGCTCTTTGAGTCCGTCGATCAGCTTCTCGTTGCCGCCGACCACCGAATAGAGGCGCAGATATTTGGGGTCGTCCATCAGGACGTTCTTCAGGCCGTTCAGCGCATTGGTCAGCTGCGGCTCGGTGGCGACATCGGAGCGCGAGGCGACCTCGACGTAGCGCCGGGCCGCTTCGTCGGGAATAGCGTCCAGCACGTCGCGGAAGGTCTTGTCGCCCCAGGGGTGCTTGTTGTCGTCGCCGGAATAGCCTTCGTAATATTCGTCCGGCGAGCACAGGGCGTGGCATTCGGCCTGGAAGGCGTCGAGCGCCTTGACGGTGGCATCGCCGAAATGTTTGCGGATGTCGCGCTTGGTGTTGAGGATGGCGTCGCCCAGGATGACGCCCTTGCCGTCCATCGGCACGACGTCGAGCTCCATCACCTCGGTGATGATGCGCTTCAGCGGGTCCGGGCCGAAATGGGAATAGTCGTAGAACTCGGCGACGCCGCGTTCGAACAGCGAATTGCCCTTTTCGAAGCGGTCGGTCGCCACCTTGCCGCCGAGGCGGTCGGAGGCTTCGAACAGGGTCGCCGTGAACAGGCCATCGCAGAACCGGTCGAGGAGATAATTGGTGAACAGGCCGCCCGGCCCGCCACCCACGATCGCGACACGCGTCATATCGGAGCTTTCGTCTCTTGGCTGGCTCACCGCGGTCCCGTGCGGCCGAGCCAGGAAATCACCATGTGGGGCTTTGGGTTGGAGCTATAGCGATCCCGCTCTTGATAATAAAGCCACGGTTGCTTGGAATCCTTTACGGATCCTGGCCGCCGGCGGCCTGGCGGTTCCTGCTGCGCCGTCCCGAAAGGGGCGTTGCCCCATCAATGGCCACAACCGTCTGAACACAAGGTGAACCGCTTGGCGCCGCTGCGCTTTCAGACCCCACGTGCGACGCTGATCCGCCGAAAAGGCGAGCCGGCTCAGCGCATGACGGTCGGCAGCCAGAGCGCGATGGCCGGCCAGGCCATCAGGATGGCGATGGCAAGGATATAGACGAGCATGAACGGCATGACGCCGGTGAACACGTCGGAGATCGGGCCGCCATCGCGCCGCATGCCCTGGAGGACATAGAGCACGGTGCCGTCGGGCGGCGAGATCAGCGCGATCTCGACCAGCATGACCACGATGACGCCGAACCAGACCGGATCGTAGCCGAGCGCGATGACGACGGGAAAGATCACGGGGATGGTCGTGACGATCATGGAGAAACCCTCCATGAACGTGCCGAGCGCCAGATAGAAGCCGATGATCATCAGCATGATCGCCCAGGGCGGCAGCGGCATTCCCGAAACGAGCTTGGCGAGCGCCTGCGGCACGCCGAGCGCGGTGAAGACGAAGTTCAGCACATAGGCGCCGAACAGGATGAGGCCGATCATCGCCGTGTTGCGCGCCGTCGCCTCGGCCGAATCGTTCAGCATCTTCCACGACAGCTTGCCGTCGATGGCGGCGAGCACGAGCGCGGCGATCACGCCGAGCGCGGCCGATTCCGTCGGGGTGGCGAGACCGCCATAGATGGTGCCGAGCACGATCAGGATCAGGATGGCGGTCGGGGTGAGATCGACGAGGCTCTTCAGCTTCTCGGTCATCGGAATGACCGGCGCATTGGGATCGCGCGGCGCCGCGGTCCTGGCGCGGAGCAGGATCACGGCGGTGAACAGCAGCACCACCAGGATGCTCGGGCCGATGGCGGCGATATAGAGCGCACCGACCGAGGTTTCCGTGATCAGGCCGTAGATGATGAAGGTGATGCCGGGCGGAATGAGATTGCCGAGCGCGCCGCCGGCGGCGAGCGAGCCGAGCACCATGCGCGGGTCGTAGGGCTTGCCCTTGAAGAAGGGCAGGGCGACCGAGCCCATCGTGGCGGCGGTGGCGACCGACGAGCCGGAAATGGCCGAGAAGATCGCCGAGGAGGCGATGTTGGTGTGCAGCAGGCCGCCCGGCATGCGGTTCAGCCAGACGTTGAGCGTGCGGTAGAGCCGGTCCGACAGGCCGGCGCGCAGAAGGATCTCACCCATCAGCAGGAACAGCGGCACCGCCACCAGCACGAAGGACGAGGATGGGTTCCAGATGGTCTGGCCGAGGAACAGCCAGAACGGCCGGTCGGAAAAGGCGTAGCCGACGATCAGGCCGAGCACGCCGAGCGCCGCGCCGACATAGATGCCCATGCCGAAGAACAGGGCGAACAGCCCGACCAGCAGCAGGATCTCGCCGGCCAGGCCGCTTGCCTGCGCCGAGCCCGTGAAGCTCAGGCCGAGCATGGTTCCGGCGAGAATGAGCAGGAAGACGATGGCGATCATGGCCGGCCCTCCCGGGCGGGGGCGTCGCCGACGGCTTCGAGGGCCTCGGCCGCCTCCTCCTCATAGGTGCGGGCATGCAGCAGCGCCTCCGCTTCGCTGCCGCGGCCGGCAAGCACCAGGAAGGTGGCTTCGAGCAGCATGGCGACGATCAGCAGCAGCATGACGCCGATGCCGAAGGCCCACAGGCCCTGCGGCAGGGCGAGCGGCGTGCGCAGGACGGAAATGTCGGTCGCACCGAACAGCATGGATTCATCGACCAGCAGCCAGGCGCCATAGACCATGTAGCCGACGAACACGCCGAGAAAGGCGAGGCTGAGAATGTGCAGCCAGTAGCGGATCGTGTCGGGAAACCTGTTGACCAGCAGGTCGATGCGCACATGGGCGCGCATCGACAGGGTATGGGCGAGGCCCCAGGCGATGCCGAAGGCGAGCGCATAACCCGACAGCTCCGTGGTCGCCTGGGTCGAGAAGCCGAGAAAACGGCGCGCCAGCACATCGAAGGTGATCAGTGCCGAAATGGCGATGAAGCCCCAGCCCGCGGCATAGCCCATCAGATGGCCCAGCGCCGCCAGCGCGCGGCGGCAGGCGGCCGCCACGACGATCATCCTGTCCAGCATTCAGGTCCTCAAGTGCGGTTCGATCGATAGCGCGCGGTGCCGGCGCGCGGACATGGGCCAGGCTGAGCTGAGCGGACAAGGGACCGAAGCGGTATTGGAATCAATACCGATGCCGGCATCCCCGTCCGACATCCGCATCGCGCCGAGGCCGGCCGGGCTCAGTTGCTCGCGAAGGTGACGCCGGTCACCGGCGCCACGACGCGGTTGTAGATCTCGCCACAGCGTGCGCCGCAGCGCTTCACCCAGGCTGGCAGCACGGTGGAGGCGAGCACGTTGCGCAGCGTCTCGGTATCGGCCGGCGTCGGCTCGAAGGCGGTCATCGGCCGGCTGTCGACGAGGCGGCCGAGCTTGCAGCCTTCGCGGTTGCCGGTATTGCAGGCGATGCCGTCCTCGGTCGCGGTGCGGCCGAGCTGCCACTGGGCTTCCTCGACCTCGGCCATGGTGGTCTCGAGCATGCCGCGCACCGCCGGATCGAGCCGGTTCCACCAGGCGATGTTCACCACATAGGCAGAGATCGACCAGAACAGCGGCAGCGTATAGAGGCTCTGCGTCACCTCGAACCAGCGCGCGCCATTGCCCGAGGCGGTGCCCGTGATGGCGCAGTCGACGACGCCCCGCTCGAGCGCGGCATAGACCTCCGGGAAGCCGATGGCGGTCGGCTGGCCGCCGATCGTGGTGACGAAATCGTTGGACGAGCCGCCGCCGGTACGGATGCGCTTGCCGCGCAGATCGGCAAGGCTCGTCACCCGGTCGCGGCAGAAGAACACCTGGGCCGGGAACGGATACATGGCGATGATCTTCACGCCGAACCGCTCCAGCTCGCGGTTCAGCTCCGGCAGCATGGCCTGGGCCACCCGCCGGGACTGGCGCAGCGTCGGGTTGAGGCCGGCAAGGTCGACGACATCGGCGAGCGGAACGTCGCCGGAGGCGGTGTTGAGCGGCACCGCGCCGATATCGACCTGGCCGGACCGGACGAGGCGCAGGATTTCCGGGCCATTGAGATTGCGTTCCGGCCAGCTTGCCAGCGTCACGCTGATGCGCCCGCCGGAGCGCTGGGGTAGGCCGTCGCGCAGCATGGGGATGTCGACGCGGCTGTGCTGCGGCAGCGCGGGACCCGGCTGGGTCACCATCTGCACGCTGACCGGTGGGCCGGGTGGCAGGCCTTGGGCAAGGGTTGCCGGCGTGCCTGCAAGGCAGCCGGCAAGAGCCGCCGCTGCGGCGGCGGGACGGAATGGCGTCATCGGTTTCTCCTCTGGATCGGCCGTGAACCGGCCGTTTTGTGATTCAGATCGGCGGAAAATAGGTGAATTCGATCATCAGGCAGCCGGTTTCGCTGAAGAACGGTCCATGAGGGATGTCGGCCGGCCGGCAGGCATAGGTGCCGGGGCCGAGCCGCGTCACCGGGCCGGGCCCGCCGGCAAGGCCGATCGACAACGTGCCGGAGATGATGAACACCTCCTCGCACCAGGCATGGCTCACGGCGGTCTCGACGCGCGCGCCCGGCGCCCAGCGGGACAGGCGGGTGAGGGCGCCCGTACGGCTGTCCGGATCGAGCCGGCCGGAGAGGACCTTCTCCTCGACGCCGGAATAGCCGGCGACCGGCCGCCAGCCGTCGGGGCCGAGCGCGTCGAAAAACTCCTGGTGCGCCTTGGCGAAGGCGCCGAAACCGGGATGCGCGTCGCCGGCGCCGGCGGTCACAGCGCGGCCAGCCGGCTGTTCTTCAGGTCGGTCACCAGCATGGCGCCGGGCGCATGGGTGATGGCGAAGGCGGGCCTGGTCGCGGCGATGACCGCCTGCGGCGTGACCCCGCAGGCCCAGAAGACCGGCAGCTCGTCGGGTTTCACCTCGACCGGATCGCCATAGTCGGGCCGGGCGATATCGGCGATGCCGATGGCCTCGGGCAGGCCGATATGGACCGGCGCGCCGTGCACGGAGGGAAAGCGCGAGGTGATCTGCACGGCGCGGATCGCGTCGGCCGGCCGGAACGGCCGCATCGAAACGACCAGTGGGCCGGAAAACGGACCGGCCGGGGCACAGGCGATGCTGGTGCGGAAGACGGGAACGCCGGTGCCGCAGGCAATGTGGCGCAGCGGCAGACCGTCCTCGATCAGCGCTTCCTCGAAGGAGAACGAGCAGCCGAGCACGAAGGCGACCAGATCCTCGCGCCAGACCGAGCGGATGTCGGTCGGCTCGTCGACCAGCTCGCCGTCGCGCCAGACCCGGTACTGCGGGATGTCGGTGCGGATGTCGAGATCGGCGCCGAGTGCGGGAATGGCGGGATTGCCGGGCTCCGACAGGCCGATCACCGGGCAGGGTTTCGGGTTGAGCGTGCAGAAGCGCAGGAAATCGGCCGCCAGCGCCTTCGGCAGGATGGCGAGATTGCCCTGGACATGGCCGCGGGCCAGGCCAGCCGTCTGGCCGGTAATGGCGCCCCGGCGCACCGCATGGCGCACGGCGACGGGGTCGGTGAGCGTGGTCTCGCCGTCGGGACGGCTGTGGGCGTCCTTCGTCTGCAGCATGGCCATCGGGCTCCCCCAAGCACGAATGTGATTGCGCAGAGCAAGTGCAACATTCCTGTTGCATCCGGTCCAATCCGAAGTTTGGATCGGCAGCGATAAATTCTACTAATCGAAGCCGCAGTAGAATGATTGATTTCAAAGCGCTCGAAACGCTCGTCTGGGTCGCCACCCTGAAGAGCTTTCATCGCGCCGCCGACAAGCTGAACACGACCCAGCCGGCGGTGTCGCAGCGCATCGCCCAGCTCGAGGCCGAGATCGGCGCACGTCTGCTCGAGCGCGAAAGCCGGCAGGTGACGCCGACCGAAGCCGGCCGTCACGTGCTCGACTATGCCGAGCGGCTGATCCGGCTGCGGGCGGAAATGCTGCACGGCATCGCCGACCGTTCGGCGATCCGGGGCACGCTGCGTCTCGGCGTGGCCGAAACCGTCGTCCACACCTGGCTGTCGCGTTTCGTCGAGCGCATGGCCAAGGCCTATCCGCGCCTCGCGCTGGAGATCGAGGTCGACATCTCGCCCAGCCTGCGCCAGCGCCTCATCGCCCAGGAGATCGACCTTGCTTTCATGCTCGGGCCGCTCGGCGCGCCCCATCTGAAGAACCGGCCGCTCTGCACCTATCCGCTCGGCTTCTTCGCCAGCAACAGCCTCCGCCTGCCGGCCGGCCGGCTCACGCTCGCCGAGCTCGGCGCCCATCCCATCGTGACCTTCTCCCGTAACACGCGGCCCTATCTCGTGATCCGCGAGCTGTTCTCGGTGTCGGGCCTGCCGCCGGTGCATATCCACGCCTCGGCCTCGCTCGCCACCATCCTGCGCATGGCCGAGGACGGGCTCGGCATCGCCGCCATCCCAAGCCCGATCGCCGCCGAGAAGCTGACGGCCGGCGAGCTGAAGCGGATCGATACGGCGGTGCAGCTGCCCGATCTCGATTTCGTCGCGGCCTGGCGGGCGACGCCCGATGCCGCGACGATCGAGGCGGTGGCCGACCTTGCCGGCGCGGCGGCGGCCGGCTGAAGCCGTGGAGAAGGCGCGTTTCGGCTCTCCGGTCAGCTGCCCTGGCCGTGGTCCGGTTTCGGCCCGGTCGCCCACATCGGCCCGAGATCGTCCAGTGCCGCCTCGATACATTCGACCTTGAGGCGTATGGCGGCGTCGCCGGCAAAGACGAGCTCGATCGTGCCGGCCGGTTCCTCGCCCGGCTCGAAGCGCAGGGCGAGCAGGTTGAGCACGGTGTCGGTGCCCTTGGTGATGCCCCTGGCGCTGACCGCGCCGACCCGCTCGAAGCGCACGCCGGTGCGCCGGCGCTGATTTTCGCCGCCTTCGGCCGCGGCCCAGTCGAACCGATTGCAGACGAAGGCGAACTGCTTGCCCTTGGCAATGAAGGCGATGTCGGACGCCTTGACGACGGCGTCCTGCAGATGAACCGACAGGACGCCGAGGTCGTCGGCGTCGAAGGCGAAGAGTTTCAGTGGCGTGGCGGTCATCGGATTTCCGCGGTCATGGGATGTCCGTCGTCATTGGATTTCTTCCGGCGGCGGTCTTATAGGACGGGAGAACGGTCGCCTCGTCCACAGGCGCGCGTGACCTGTCCCTTATTCGAGCCCGAACCCGATGACCATCCGTTCGCATGTGGGCGACCTGCCCGACCTCAACCACTATCGCGTCGGTGTGGTCGCGATCGATACCGAGACGCTCGGTCTCATTCCGCAGCGCGACCGGCTCTGCGTCGTCCAGCTGTCGCCCGGCGACGGCACGGCCGACGTGGTGCAGATCCGGCCGGGCCAGCCGAAGCCGGCCAATCTCATGGCCCTGCTCACCGATCCGGGCATCGTCAAGCTGTTCCACTTCGCCCGTTTCGACATCGCCGTGATGAAGCATGCCTTCGGCGTCACCACCGCGCCGGTCTACTGCACCAAGATCGCCTCGCGCCTGGTCCGCACCTATACCGACCGGCACGGGTTGAAGGACCTGACCAGGGATCTCCTCGGACTCGATATCTCCAAGGCCCAGCAGAGCTCGGACTGGGCGGCCGAGACGCTCAGCCCGGCGCAGCTCGACTATGCCGCGTCCGATGTGCTGCATCTGCATGCCCTGAAGGACCGGCTCGACGCCATGCTGGCGCGCGAAGGGCGCACGGCGCTGGCGGAAGCCTGTTTCCGGTTCCTGCCCACCCGCGCCGATCTCGATCTTGCCGGCTGGCCCGAAACCGATATTTTTGCCCATTCGTAAACCCTGGCGATCATTCGATCGGCATCCTACATCCCAAATCGTCCGTTTTCCCGTTCCCGCCATGCTGGAGCCATAGAACGGGATAAAGTCCGCCGCCTGCCAGCCAAACCGGCCGCCCGGCCGAAGCCAGCCGCAAGGGAATGACGATGGCCGCACGTCCGCTCGACGACTTCGGAGGCGCCGCCGGCGGCGCACTCGGCGTCGCCGAGCGCGCCGAGGCGTTCCGCGCCGCCTATCGCCATTCGCGCCGGGTCCGGCGCCTGCGCATCGTGGTGCCGGTCACGGCCGCGCTTCTGGTGGCGGTGGTCAGCGCCATCAGCTGGTGGGATCCGTTTCGCGCGCTCAACCTGCCGGTGTCGATCGGCGCCCTGTCGCTGTCCGGCTCCAAGGTGACCATGGAGGCGCCGCGGCTGACCGGCTACACGACCGACAACCGCTTCTACCGCGTCACCGCCACCCGCGCCGAGCATGATGTCGCCCATTCCAACGTGGTCGGCCTCTCGGCGATCGATGCGGAGATGGAGCTCGAGGGCGGCGGCATGGCCCGTGTCGTTTCCTCCAGCGGCGTGCTTGACACCAAGTCGGGCGTCGTTCAGCTGACAGCCGACGTCACGGTCACCACCACCAACGGCCAGGAGGGCCGGGTGCGCACCGCGGTGGTCGATACGCGTGCCGGGACGATCAGTGCCACCGGACCGGTCTTTCTGTCCTCGCCGCGCGGCGAAGTGTCGGGTGATCGCATGCAGATCAGCGAGAATGGCAAAGTCATTCTGCTCGAAGGCTCGGTTCGTGGTAACTTCACGCCCGAACCGCCCGATCCTTCGCTCGAAGGCTCGCCCGCCGAAACCCCGGCCGCACCCGCGGCGCCCCGCAACGACACTGCACCACGCTGATCCGGAGACCGACGAAAATGACGCTGGCCGGCCTTGTCCTGCCCCCGCGCCGCCTTGCGGCCCTTCTGCCGCTGACGCTCGTCGCCGGACTGTCGGGCGCTCCCGCGCTCGCCCAGCAGGCCGGCAGCCCCTTTGTCGGTTTTTCCCAGAACCGCGACCAGCCGATCAATTTCGAGGCCGACCGCGCCGAGGTGTTCGACAACGAGAAGAAGGCGGTGCTGACCGGCAATGTCCGCGTCCGGCAGGGCGAATCGAACCTGTCGACCGGGCGCCTCGTCATTCTCTATGAGGACACGTCGGGGCAGAACCAGGGCCGGCCGGCCACCGTCCCGGGCGCCGGCCAGCAGCCGGGCCAGCAGAATGTCCGCCGTTTCGAAATGCAGGGCGGCGTCATGGTCCAGTCGAAGAATCAGACCGCGACGGCCGAGCGCGGCTCGTTCGACGCCCGGCGCAACGAGGCGATCCTGGAAGGCAATGTCGTGCTGACCCAGTGCGAGAACGTCCTGCGCGGCAGCCGGTTGCATGCCGATCTCACCCAGAATCGCGTACGCCTCGACGGCGGCGCCTCGACTGGCGGGCGCGTCTCGGGCGTCCTGTCGGGGGGCGGGCCGAACGCCGCCGCGGCCGGCGGCAGCCGGACCAGCAATCCGGACTGCGTGCCGAGCTCGCCGGTGCGTCCGGCGCAACCGCCGCGCGGACCGCGTGGCTGAGAGAAGGGCCTCAAGGACCCACGCATGACCGTTCTCGACCGGATGGCAGGACTTTTCGGGCGCCGCACTCCCGCGGAGGCGGCGCCGCCGATCGACGGCGATTGGCTGATCCGCCAGATGGCCGATGACGTCGCCGCGCTCGAACCGCCGCCGCCGGAGCCGAAGGTTCAGGGCCAGTACGAGCCGCGCTCCGGCGAGGGCATCCTCAGCGTTCACGGCGTGTGGAAGTCCTACAAGGGCCGGGCGGTGGTGCGTGGCGTCAGCCTGGACGTGCGTCGCGGCGAGGCGGTCGGCCTGCTCGGGCCGAACGGCGCCGGCAAGACCACGGTTTTCTACATGATCACCGGCCTCGTCGAGGCCGACAAGGGCCGCACCGAGCTCGACGGCCACGACATTACCGCGCTGCCCATGTACCGGCGCGCGCGCCTCGGCATCGGCTATCTGCCGCAGGAAGCCTCGATCTTCCGCGGCCTCAATGTCGAGGACAATATCCGCGCCGTCCTCGAAGTGACAGAGCGCGACAAGAAGAAGCGCGAATACGAGCTCGACGAGCTGCTCGACGAGTTCAACATTGCAAGGCTCCGCAAGAGCCCGGCGATCGCCCTGTCGGGTGGTGAGCGCCGGCGCCTCGAAATCGCCCGCGCGCTCGCCACCAAGCCGTCCTTCATGCTGCTCGACGAGCCTTTCGCCGGCATCGATCCGATCGCGGTCGGCGATATCCAGAACCTGGTGCGCCACCTCAAGGAGCGCAGCATCGGCGTGCTGATCACCGACCACAATGTGCGCGAGACGCTCGGCCTCATCGACCGCGCCTACATCATCCATTCCGGCCAGGTCCTGATGGAAGGCACGCCCGACGAGATCGTCTCCAACCCGGATGTCAGGCGGCTTTACCTCGGCGAGGAATTCCGTCTCTGACGGTGCAGGTAAGGTCCCGTAAATAACGCTAGGGAAGCGGTTTAACCGAACGGTCACGCCAGTTATGGCATGAACCTTGCTAATGGCGCGCGCCCGATCTATTGAATCAGCCTGCGCCCGCTCTCTTGGAAAGAGGCGGTCCACATCCCGTGGTAGCAAGGAAAACGATGGCGCTCTCTGCACGATTGGAGCTTCGCGTCGGCCAGTCCCTGGTCATGACGCCCCAGCTCATGCAGGCCATCAAGCTCCTGCAGCTGTCCAATCTCGACCTCGTCGCCTATGTCGAGGCGGAGCTCGAGAAGAACCCGCTTCTGGAGCGGGCGGAGCCCGCCCCCGAGCCGGCCGTCGACGGTGAGGCGCCCGTCGCGCCCCCCGCCGTCGAGCGCGATGCGGAGGCCGGCGACTGGCTCGGCGACGAGCTCGACAGCAGCCGCACCGCCATCGAGGAGCGGCTCGGCACGGAAATGGAAAACGTCTTTCCGGACGACAAGGGTCCGGAGGTGCGCCACGCCGACGCCGCCTCCGATCCGATGACCTCGTCCTGGTCGAATGTCGGTTCGGGTGGCCGCGACGAGGACGACTACAATCTCGAAGCCTTTGTCTCCGCCGATCTTTCGCTGGCCGATCATCTGTCCAACCAGCTCGCCCTGGCCGTCGAGACGCCGCAGCAGCGGCTGATCGGCCAGATGCTGATCGATGCCGTCGACGAGGCGGGCTACCTGACCGTGACGACGGCCGATGTCGCCGACCGTCTCGGCGCCGATCCGGCGGAGGTGGAGCGCATTCTCGGCCTGATCCAGGCCTTCGAGCCGTCCGGCGTCGCCGCGCGCAACCTTGCCGAATGCCTCGCCATCCAGCTGCGCGACCAGAACCGGTTCGATCCGGCCATGCAGGCGCTGGTCGGCCATCTCGACCTTCTGGCGCGCCGCGACTTCCAGGCGCTGAAGCGCATTTGCGGGGTCGACGACGAGGATCTCGCCGACATGGTCGCGGAGATCCGCCGGCTCAACCCGAAGCCGGGCCTCGCCTATGGTTTCGCGCCGGTCCAGGCGCTGGTGCCTGACGTCATGGTGCGCGCCGGCCCCGACGGCGGCTGGCTGGTCGAGCTGAACACCGAGACCTTGCCGAAGGTCCTGGTCAACCAGAGCTATTATGCGCGCGTGTCGAAGACGGCGAAGACCGAGACCGACAAGACCTTCCTCGCCGATGCCATGCAGACGGCGACCTGGCTGACCCGCGCGCTCGACCAGCGGGCCCGCACGATCCTGAAGGTCGCGACCGAGATCGTCCGGCAGCAGGACGCCTTCTTCGCGCTCGGCGTCCAATATTTGCGGCCGCTCAACCTGAAGACCATCGCGGATGCCATCAGCATGCACGAATCGACGGTCTCCCGCGTCACCTCGAACAAGTCGATGGCGACCAGCCGCGGCATTTTCGAGATGAAATATTTCTTCACCTCGGCGATCGCGAGCTCCGAGGGCGGCGAGAGCCATTCGGCCGAGGCGGTGCGCTTCCGCATCAAGCAGATGATCGACCAGGAGGATCCGGCCGACATCCTCTCCGACGATGCCATCATGGACAAGCTGCGCGAATCCGGCATCGACATCGCCCGCCGCACGGTCGCCAAATACCGCGAGGCGCTGCGCATCCCCTCCTCGGTCCAGCGCCGCCGCGAAAAGCAGGCGATGGCGGTGAGTTAGTGGCGAATAGCGAGTAGCGAATGGCGAACAGGGTTTGCTGCTCAGCGCCGTGAGACAGTAAAATTCGCTCGCTACTCGCTACTCGCTACTCGCTACTCGCTACTCGCTACTCGCTACTCGCTACTCGCTACTCGCCCCCCAGCACCAGATCGTCCCGATGCACCATGGCGGTGCGGCCCTTGTAGCCGAGAATGCCTTCGATCGCCCGTGACGAGCGGCCGATGATCTGGGCCGCCTCGGTGCCGTCGAAGGCGACGAGGCCGCGGCCGATCTCGGCGCCGTCGGCACCGCGGATGACCACCGCATCGCCGCGTTCGAAGGCCCCCTCCACCTTGCGCACGCCGGCCGGCAGCAGGCTCTTGCCGGCGCGCAGCGCATCCACCGCTCCGGCGTCGAGCCACAGGACGCCGCGCGGCTCGAGCGCACCGGCGATCCATTTCTTGCGGCTGGTGACCGGCTGGGTCGAGGTCAGGAACCAGGTGCAGGGCCCGCCTTCCTCGATCCGGCCGAGCGGATGGTCGTATTTGCCGGACGCGATCACCATGGTCGTGCCGGCGGTCGTCGCGATCTTGCCGGCCTCCACCTTGGTGGCCATGCCGCCGCGCGAGAGCTCGGATGCGGCGCCGCCGGCAACGCCTTCGATCTCGCGGGTGATGCGCGGCACGACCGGGATCAGCTTCGCCTGCGGGTCGAGATGCGGCGGCGCGCTGTAGAGCCCGTCGATGTCGGAAAGCAGAACCAGGCAGTCGGCGCCGATCATGGTGGCGACGCGCGCGGCCAGCCGGTCATTGTCGCCGTAGCGGATCTCGTCGGTCGCCACCGTGTCGTTTTCGTTGACGACAGGCACGGCGCGGAAGCCGAGCAGGGTTTCGATCGTGCTGCGGGCGTTGAGATAACGGCGCCGTTCCTCGGTGTCGTTGAGGGTCAGAAGGATCTGGCCGGCGACAATCGCATGCGCGCCGAGCACTTCCGACCAGGCCCGGGCCAGCGCGATCTGGCCGATCGAGGCGGCGGCCTGGCTCTGTTCGAGTTCCAGCGTGCCCTTCGGCAGTTTCAGCATGGTGCGGCCGAGCGCGATGGCGCCGGACGAGACGATCAGCATGTCGGCGCCGCGCGCCGCATGGCGGGCAATGTCCTGGCCGAGCGTTTCCAGCCAATTGCGCTTGAGCGTGCCCTTGGCGCCGTCGACCAGCAGCGACGAGCCGATCTTCACGACGATGCGGCGGAAGCCGGAAAGGGTGGGGGATGTGGTCACGGCATCGACAATGAAAGCCCGGCCGCGGGCGCCCGGGGCGAATGGAAGGGAAAGGCCGGCGGACCGGTCCGCCGGCTATAGCACTGGAGCCGGCCGTTGCGAACCGGCCGGGGCCGGCGCGGCCTCGCTCAGTTGCCCGAGGGCATCCGCTCGTCGATGCCGCGGACGTAGAAGTTCATGCCGAGGATCTGCTCGTCCGACAGGACGCCGTTGCCGCGGCACTCCACCGTCTGGCCGTCGGCACGGACCACCGGGCAGCGGAACGGGTGGATTGTGCCGGCCTTGATCGCCGCTTCCGTCGCCTCCGCCTGGGCCCTGACCTCGGCCGGCATGTTGGTATAGGGGGCCATGTGGACGAGGTCGGTGTTCAGTCCGCCCCAGACGTCGCCGGACGTCCACTTGCCGTCGAGCATGGCCTGCACGCGCTGGGTGTAATAGGGCACCCAGTTGTTGACGATCGCGGTGAGCTGGGCCCGCGGCCCGAAGCGGATCATGTCCGAATCCTGGCCGAACGCGAAAATGCCGCGCTGCTCGGCGATCTGGATGGCGGCGGGCGAATCCGTGTGCTGCGAAATGATGTCGGCGCCCTGGTCGGCCAGCGCCTTGGCGGCATCCGCCTCCTTGCCCGGATCGTACCAGGAATTGACCCAGACGATCTTGATCTTCAGGTCGGGCCGCACCGACTGGGCGCCGAGCATGAAGGCGTTGATGCCGGAGACGACTTCGGGGATGGCGAAGGAGCCGATATAGCCGACCGTGCCGGTCTTCGACATGCGCGCGGCGATCTGGCCGAGAATGTAGCGGCCCTCGTAGAAACGGCCGGCATAGGTGGCGAGGTTGGCCGAGCGCTTGAAGCCGGTCGCATGCTCGAAGCGCACGTTCGGATGGCGCTGGGCGACCCTGGCGGTCGGGTCCATGAAGCCGAAGGAGGTGGTGAAGATCAGCCGGTGGCCTGTGCGGGCGAGCTGCTCGATGACGCGTTCGGCGTCCGGGCCCTCCGCCACCTTCTCGACGAAGGTCGTCTCGATCCGGTTGCCGAAGGTCTGCTCCAACTGGCGCCGTGCGACGTCGTGCTGGTAGGTCCAGCCGTGGTCGCCGACCGGTCCGACATAGACGAAGCCGATCTTCAGCTTTTCCTGGGCATAGGCGGCCGCAAGGCCGACCGCGATGCCGACGCCGGCGACGGCAGCTGCGAGGAGTGTCCTGAGCTTCATGGGTCCTGTCCCGTCTGGTGCGGCCGGTTGGCCCGGCTGTCGGGCAGGATCGTGGCGCGGCCGGACCCGTTGATCAAGCGGCATCGGCGCCGCCCGGCCCGTCGGAACCGGGCGTGGCCGGCCCTACTCCTTGGCGACCGAAATGTCGGGGGCCGCGGGGTTCTTCATGCCGACGACATGGTAGCCGGCATCGACATGGTGGATTTCGCCGGTGACGCCGCGGGCGAGGTCGGAGAGGAAATACATGCCGGCATCGCCGACCTCCTCGATCGTCACGGTGCGGCGCAGCGGCGAGTTGTATTCGTTCCACTTCAGGATGTAGCGGAAATCGCCGATGCCGGAGGCGGCCAGCGTCTTGATCGGCCCCGCCGAGATGGCGTTGACGCGGATGTTCTTCTCGCCGAGATCGGCGGCGAGATAGCGCACGCTCGCTTCCAGCGCGGCCTTGGCGACACCCATCACATTGTAATGCGGCATCCACTTCTCGGCGCCGTAATAGGTCAGGGTCAGCAGCGAGCCGCCATTCGGCATCAGCTTCTCGGCCCGCTGGGCGATCGCCGTGAACGAATAGCAGGAAATCAGCAGCGACTTGGTGAAGTTGCCTTCGGTCGTGTCGACATAGCGGCCGGTCAGCTCGTCCTTGTCGGAAAAGGCAATGGCGTGCAGCACGAAATCGAGCCCGCCGAACAGCTTCTCGGTCTCGGCGAAGACCGCGTCCATGGTGGCCGGGTCGGTGACGTCGCAATGGCCGACGACATGGCCGCCGAGTTCGGCGGCCAGCGGCCTCACGCGTTTTTCCAGCGCTTCGCCCTGATAGGTGAAGGCAAGCTCGGCGCCCTGGGCCCGGCATGCCTTGGCAATGCCCCAGGCAATGGACCGGTTGTTCGCCACCCCGAGAATGAGGCCGCGCTTGCCCTGCATGATGCCCGCCATCTGATCCTCGCCCGGCAGAATTCTTCAAAAGTGAGCCGGGAGCTATGCCACCGCCGGCGGGACGGTGCAAGGCGCTGTTACATGGCCTGTCGCGGGTCGGTCTTGCGCCGTTCCTTCAGGACGCGGGCAAAACCTTCCAGGTCCGCGCTTGGCTCGGGCAGCACGATCTTGGTCGTGACATAGAGATCGCCGGGCCCGTCCGGACCCGCCAGGCCCTTGCCGCGCAGGCGGAAGCTCTTGCCCGAGGCGGTCATCGGCGGCAGGGTCAGCTCGACCTCGCCGTCGAGGGTCGGCGCGCGCACCTTGCCGCCGAGAATGGCCTCGTCAAGCGCGATCGGCAGTTCCAGCCTGATGTCGCGGCCCTCGGCGCGGAAATGGGGATGCGGCTCGACCGCGATCACCACATAGGCGTCGCCGGCCGGCCGGCCGAGGCTTGCCGCCTTGCCCTTGCCGCGCAGGCGCATGCGATGGCCGTCACGCGTGCCGGGCGGGATCTTGATGTCGACCGCCTCGCCCGAGGGCAGTACGACGCGCTGGGTCGCCCCGCGCGCCGCATCGAGAAACGGCACCTTGACGGTCAGCGTCACGTCTTCGCCGCCGGCCGGCTCCGGTCCGCCACCGAACGGATTGCCGCCGAAGGGATCGCCGCCGCGCGCGCCGGCCCGCCCCGTCATGCCGGAAAGAATGTCGAAGAAATCGTCCGCCGTCGCGCCGCCGCCAGCACTTCGCCGCCCGCCGGAACGGCGGAAGCCGTCCTGGCCGAAACTGAAGGTCTCGAAGATGGTCTCGGCCCCGCCGCCGGCGCCCGCGCCGCGTCCGCCCGAGCGGCCGAAGCCCTCGAAGCCGGAAAAGCGCGGCTTGCCCTCGGCGTCGATCTCGCCGCGGTCGAAGGCCTGGCGCTTTGCCTCATCGGACAGCAGCTCATAGGCATTGTTCAGTTCGGCGAACCGATCCTGGGCTTTCGGGTCGTTCGGATTGGCGTCCGGATGCAGCGCCTTGGCCTTCTTGCGGAAGGCCCGCTTGATATCCTCGGCGCTCGCCGTGCGCGCGACGCCGATCACGTCATAGGGATCGCGTGGCATGGTGGTCCTTCAAACAATCGCCAGGGCGCGCTGGCTCGCGCAATGGCGCCGCTATGTCGTGGCCTCAATGGAAACGCGCCTCGTTCGAACGGCGGAGCGGGGCGCAGATCCCATTCAGGACACAGGGGATGGGTTCAGTCGGCGTTCAATGTGGGGATTGTCACCGATCTTGACAATGTGCCGGCCGAAGCTGGGCCGGCCGTTCGCGCTAGCCTCGGCGCCAGGGCCTGACTTCGAGCACCGCCCATGCGCCGGCGGAGCGGCAGGCCCGGCCGTCGAACCAGATCTCCTTGCCGTCCTTGATGGCGCTGCCGAGGAAGTTGCGGCAGGTCTGGCCGGCCGCGCCAGTGGCGCGCTGCAGCGCCGTCACCGTGCCGCGCATGCCGCTCTCGCCGTTCTCCCAGGGCAGGCTGGGCGTGTCGGCGGGATCGGCCAGGGCTTCCAGCAGCACGCGCCTGGCCGCCTGCCAGTCGGCATCGGGGATGGGTGCGGTTCCCGAGGCCGCGGCAGGCTGGTTCGCGGCATCCTGCGGCGGCGGCCGCCGGATCGAGCCGGTCGTCACGGGATCGTCGGCCTGGTAGGCCTGCAGCCGCAACGGCTCGCCTTTCTCGGCGTGTTCGTCGGCTACATGGTCTATGGCGCCTGGCTGGCGCGGCCTGCGCCGCCGCGGCCGCCGGGGCGGACTGGCCCGCGGGCGGCGTCGTCTGCGTCCTCTCCCAGAGCGAGGGCAAGGTCACGGCGCAGCCGGTAAGGCCCGCCGCGGCAACGGCGAGGACGGCGAGGCGCAGCACGCGGCTCCCGCATGGGTGGCCTGGCGATCGCGGCCTTGGGCACGACCCCGCCTCGGCGCTATATGCTTGGCTCGCGCCAAACGCTTCACCCATTCGCTCGCGACTCCGCAGCCCGATACCGTTCTGGGCGGAGTGAACAACGGAGTTGGTTAATGTCAGGTTCGGATCCGGAAGACTTCGCCGCGAGCGACGAGCCGTACGAACTGTTCGCCCGCTGGATGGCCGATGCCAAGGCGTCGGAGCCGAACGACCCCAATGCCATGGCGCTGTCGACGGTCGACGCCGACGGCCTGCCCAATGTCCGCATGGTGCTGCTGAAGGGCGTCGATCCCAAGGGGTTCGTGTTCTACACCAATACCGAAAGCCAGAAGGGCACCGAGCTTCTCGGCGCCCGCAAGGCGGCGGTCGTGTTCCATTGGAAGTCATTGCACCGCCAGGTCAGGGTGCGCGGTCCGATCGAGCAGGTGAGCGACGCGGAGGCGGATGCCTATTTCGCCTCGCGCCCGCGCGCCAGCCGCATCGGAGCCTGGGCCAGCCAGCAGTCGCGTCCCCTGGAGAGCCGGTTCGCCCTGGAAAAGGCGGTCGCGCTCTACACGGCCAAATATGCGGTCGGCGAAGTGCCGCGGCCGCCGCACTGGACCGGCTTCCGCATCCTGCCGGTCTCCATCGAATTCTGGCACGACCGGCCGTTCCGCCTGCACGACCGCATCGCCTTCCGCCGCGACAAGCCGGAGGGTCCCTGGACCGCCAAGCTGCGGCTCTATCCCTGAGACGGGCCGCCGGCGAGCCGATCCGCGCCCGCCGCCACGGACAAGGCCGGATCGCTGTCGTCCTTCAGCGCGACGCCGGTGAGCCGGCGCCGGAACGCCTCGCGCGTCAGCCAGGCCAGCTTGAAGGCCGCGGCGTCGATGCCGAGGCCGCCGTCGCGGATGTTGGAGACGCAGTTGCGGTCGGCGTCGGCCCGGCCCGGGCGGGCATCGAAGGTCAGATAGGCGCCGAGGCTGTCGGCGGCGGACAGGCCCGGCCGTTCACCGATCAGCACCAGCACCGCGCGGGCATCGAGCGCGGCCGCGACCGCGTCGCCCAGCGCAACCCGCGCGCCGGTCGCGATCACCACCGGCCCGAGGCCGATGCCGGCCGCGCCGAGACGCGGCGCGCTGTCCGCCACCAGCCTGACCGCGCCGGCCTCGACGGCGGTGGCGGACAGGCCGTCGGCAATGACGATGACGAGATCCACCGGCCCATGGCGATGGCGGGCAAGGCTCTCCGTCGCGGCCGCCGAAAGCCGGCGGCCCCAGTCCGGGCGCCTGAGATAGGCGGCGCGGTCGCGCGCCTCGCTCTCCACGGTGACGGTCGCCAGATCGATCGCCGCCAGGGCGGCGGCGATGCCCGCCGTATCGAGCGCGGCATGCACGGCGTCGCGCGCCTTGGCGTGGGCGAGCGCGAAGGCCAGCACCTCGCGGGTCGGCAGCGAGCCGCCCGCCCGGCCGATGGCGATGCGGGCCGGCGTCATCGCCGCGAGATGCAGCCAGGGATCCCGGCCGGCGCCACCGCCATCGACCGTGTCACCGTCGCTCCTGTCCATGGTCATGACAGGGCTCCCGCGGCGGCGATGAGCCGGTGGCCGGAAGGCGCGGGCAGCAGCCTGCCGGCAGCATCGGTCAGCCCGATGGTTTCGAGCCAGGCCTCGAATTCCGGCGCCCGTTTCAGGCCGAAGGTCTCGCGCACATAGAGCGCGTCGTGGAACGAGGTCGACTGATAGTTCAGCATGACGTCGTCGGCGCCGGGCACGCCCATGATGAAGGAGACGCCGGCGGCGGCAAGGCAGGTCAGGAGCGTATCCATGTCGTCCTGATCGGCTTCGGCATGATTGGTGTAGCAGACGTCGCAGCCGAGCGGCACGCCCATCAGCTTGCCGCAGAAATGGTCCTCGAGGCCGGCGCGCAGGATCTGCTTGCCGTCATAGAGATATTCCGGGCCGATGAAGCCGACGACCGTATTGACCAGCAGCGGCGAGAAGGCGCGGGCGACGGCCTGGGCGCGCGCCTCCAGGGTCTGCTGGTCGACGCCGTGGTGGGCGCCCGCGGAAAGGGCGCTGCCCTGGCCGGTTTCGAAATACATGACATTGTCGCCGACCGTGCCGCGCTTCAGCGAGCGGGCGGCATCGAGCCCCTCCCGGATCAGGGCGAGCGTGACGCCGAAGCCGGCATTGGCCTTTTCCGTGCCGGCGACCGACTGGAACACCAGGTCAACAGGGGCGCCGCGTTCGATCAAGGCGATCGAGGAGGTGACGTGGGTCAGCACGCAGCCCTGGGTCGGAATGGCGTGGCGCTGGATGATCTCGTCG
Source organism: bacterium YEK0313 (assembly GCA_000751295.2). Lineage (NCBI taxonomy): Bacteria > bacterium YEK0313. Next base: position 8,551 of record CCMO02000003.1, on the reverse strand, counting down.
ATCAGCCGCAAGAGATCGCCGATGCCGCCAGGCGAATCGGACGCCGGATTGATGCCGATCGTGGCATCGCCCGCCCCGTACATCAGCCCGTCGACGATGGACGCGGCGATGCCGGCCGGATCGTCGTAGGGATGGTTGGGCTGCAGCCTGACCGCCATGGTGCCGGGCAGGCCGATCGTGTTGCGGAAGCGTGTCACGACCTGCGCCTTCCGGGCGGCGAGGATCAGGTCCTGGTTGCGCATCAGCTTGGAGACGGCGGCAGCGATCTCGGGGGTGACGCCGGGCGCAAGGCGCGCCAATGCCTTGGGCGTCGCCGCCGCCGACAGCAGCCAGTCGCGGAATTCGCCGACGGTCAGATGCGCGACGGCCGCGAAGGCGCGCTCGTCGTGGCCGTCGAGGATCAGCCGGGTGACCTCGTCCGCGTCATAGTCGATCAGCGGCTCGGCGAGGATCGCCTTCAGCGGCAGATCGGCGAGCGCGAGCCTTGCCGCGACGCTTTCCTCCCGGCTCGCCGCCGCGATCCCCGCGAGCTGGTCGCCGGAGCGGATCGGCGTCGCCTTGGCCATCAGCTCCTTCAGGTCGGCGAAGACATGCGTCGTGCGACCGACGGTCGTGCGAAACGGCATCGCATCTCCTGATCGTGTATCCAGCCGACATCAATATGATCTAAGGAGAGTGGCGCGGCGACCCTCGAGATCCATATTGAGGGCCGCGCCGGAATGCCGCCCTGCGCATTGCGGAAGCGAATGCCATGCCAGACCCCTGGGGAAGCGATCGTGAACCAGCCTCGTCGAACCCTTCTCCTCACCGGTGCCAGCCGCGGCATCGGCCATGCGACCGTCAAGCGTTTCTCCTCGGCCGGCTGGCGGGTGATCACCTGCTCGCGCCAGGCCTTTCCGGAGAACTGCCCCTGGGAAATGGGGCCCGAGGATCACATCCAGGTCGACCTCGCCGATCCTGCCGACACCGAGCGGGCCATTGACGAGATCCGCAATCGCCTGACCGGCGGCCGGCTGGAGGCCCTCGTCAACAATGCCGGCATCTCGCCGAAAGCCGAGGCCGGCGGCCGGCTCGATTCGCTGCACACCCCGCTCACCGTCTGGCAGCAGGTGTTCCAGGTGAACTTCTTCGCCTCGATCCTGCTTGCCCGCGGCCTGCTCGCCGAGTTGAAGGAGGCCAAGGGCTCGATCGTCAACGTCACCTCGATCGCCGGTTCGCGCGTGCATCCTTTCGCCGGCGCGGCCTATGCCACCTCCAAGGCCGCGCTCGCCGGGCTGACCCGCGAAATGGCGGCCGACTTCGCGCCGCACGGCATTCGCGTCAACGCCATCGCACCGGGCGAGATCGACACCTCGATCCTGTCGCCGGGCACCGAGAAGATCGTCGAGCAGATTCCGATGCGCCGGCTCGGCACGCCGGACGAGGTCGCCAAGATCATCTATGTCCTGTGCACCGAGACATCGAGCTACCTGAACGGCGCCGAGATCCATATCAATGGCGGCCAGCACGTCTGAGACGTGCCGTGGTCCGGTCTTCTTCCCGGCGCGAGCGCGGCTAACCTTGATGCAGTGCCGGTCGGCTTGATCTAGCCTTCCTCCTCCGCGAGGCGGCGCAGGATGTCGCCGGTCGCCTGATCGGCCGGCAGGAAGGCTTCGATCGCGAGCTCCGCCAGCGTCACGTCGACCGGCGTGCCGAACACGGTCGTCGTGCTGATGAAGGCGAGCCGTCCGGCCGCGGTTCTCAGCCGCAGCGGCACGAACAGGTCATGCGCTTCCTGGCCGCGGCTCTGATGGGGCGGGGCGAGCGGCACCGGATAGCCGGAAACCTCCCGGTGCAGCTCCTCCAGGACCGGATCGGCGGTCACCTCGATCTGATGGCGCAGGCGGGCGAGCAGGTGGGCGCGCCACTCGCCGAAATTGTCGATGCGCGGCGCGAGGCCGCGCGGGTGCAGGCTGAGCCGCAGCGCATTGATCGGCGCGGCGACCAGTGCGGCATCGCAGCCTTCGAGGAACGGACCGATGGCATTGTTGGCGGCGACCAGGTTCCAGTGCCGGTCGATGGCGACCGCCGGGTAGGGCTCGTGGCCGGCCAGGACGATGTCGATGGCGCGCCGCGCGCTGGCGATCGCGGGATCGTCGAGCCTGCGCTCAGGAAAGATCGGGGCGAACCCCGCCGCCACCAGCAGGACGTTGCGCTCGCGCAGGGGTACGTCGAGCTGCTCGGCGAGGTGCAGGATCATTTCGCGGCTCGGCGCCGACCGGCCGGTTTCCACGAAGCTCAGATGGCGCGTCGAAATATTGGCTTCGGTCGCAAGGTCGAGCTGGCTGAGGCGGCGGCGCTGGCGCCATTCGCGCAGATGATCGCCGACGGGGCGCTGGGCGGTCGAGGCTTGCGGCATGGTGCGGAACTGCGGGCGTTGTCGGTGACGGGGGCGTGTCGGGACCGGACGTTAGCCGTTGCCGGGCGGCGGACCAATGACCTCGGAGGTAATCGACCCGCCTCGCCGGTCGCTCGATGATGGCCATGTCGACGGGCCGCTCGTTCCCGGCCCGAACCCGAGACATCGAAGCCCAGCCCCGAGGACCCCGTCATGTCGACCATCGCCGCCACCCTGTTCCGCACTTCCGACGCCGCCGTCATGCTGCGCCGCCTGCTCGCCTTCGACGCCGTGACGTCGGGCGCCATGGGCGTTCTCCTGCTGATCGGCGCCGGCCTGCTCGAGCCGCTGCTCGCCATTCCCCGCGCCTATCTGATGCTGGCCGGCGCGATCCTCTTGCCTTTCGCGCTCGGCGTCGGCCTTGCCGCGGCCCGTCCCGTACCCAGCCGCGGCGCGGTCTGGACCATTGTCGGCATCAATGCGCTCTGGGTGATCGAGAGCTTCGCCGTGATGCTGTCGGGCGCGATCAGCCCGGGCATGCTGGGCGTCGCCTTCGTCACCGCCCAGGCGGTGTTCGTCGCCCTGATCGCTGAATTGCAGGTCGTCGGCCTGAAGTGGCAGGCGCGCGGCTGACGTGGCGGCGACGATCCCGCAGAAGGGGCCGGCCGCGTGCCGGCCCTTTTTCGTTCGGAAGCGACCCGCCGCATCGACGGCCCGGCCGAATGTTCCTGGGAAGCGGCCGCGCCCGCGCCAGACCCTACAGCCAGCCCTTCTTGCGGAACCACCAATAGGGCACGACGCCCGACAGGATCATCAGGATCAGGGCCATGGGATAGCCGAAGTCCCAGCCGAGCTCGGGCATGGCCTTGAAGTTCATGCCGTAGATGGTGCCGACCAGGGTCGGCGGCATGAACACCACCGAGAGCACCGCGAAGATCTTGACGATGTTGTTCTGCTCGATGCCAATGAGGCCGAGCACGGCGTCGAGCAGGAAGGTGATCTTGGCCGCGAGCGAATCGCAGTGCTGGGTCAGCGATTCGGCGTCGCGGCTCTGGCTCTTCAGCAGTGCCCGGACCTCCTTCGAGACCTTGCTGCCTTCGATCTCGGTCGCCAGGAACAGGACGAGGCGGTTGATCGAGACGAGGCTTTCGCGGGCTTTCGAGACGAGCTCGCCCTTGGTGCCGAGGGTCTGCAGCACGTCCTGGAAGGTCTCGGATGCGCCGCGCGCGCCGTGGCCGCCGCTGAAGATGCGGCTCGAAGCCTGCTCGATCTCCTCGCCGACGCGCTCCAGGATGTCGGCGATCCGGTCGACGATCGTGTCGAGCAGCCCGGTCATGATCGCTTCCGGGCTCGCCTGCAGCGAGCCGGGCTTCTGCGACCGGTTGAGGAACAGATTGATCGGTTTCGGCGTGTCGTAGCGCACGGTGATCAGCCGGGTCGGCGACAGCACGAAGGAGATCTGGGTGAGCTTCGGCGCGCCGAGCTCGGTGTTGCAGAGCAGCGTCGCGGTCATGTAGCGCACGCCGTGGTCGACATAGAGCCGGCTCGACGGTTCGATCTCCAGCATTTCCTCGCGCGTCGGGATCTCGACGCCGAGGCATTTTTCCAGGAGCTTGTCCTCGCCCTGCACCGGCTGCAGCAGGTCGACCCATTTGACATTGGCTGGCACCGCGTCGGGTGTCGTGTCGATCCGGACGAGAGCCTCGTTCTCGACGGCATAGGCGTTAAACATGGCTCAAGCTCCGAATGGGACGCCGGGGCGACCCGCCTTGCTGTTCCGGCCTAGCCCAATTCGTGCCGGCCTGGAAAGCCGGCCGCGACAAGAAGGCCAGACCATGACGCGGCCATGACACCGATGCCGGCAAATGGATTTGCCGGACGATCTTGCCGGCGACCGGCCGCCGGCCTAATCCCGGCGCATGAATCAGGCCTATCCTTTCCTCCAGGCGGCGCTCGCCGGCTTTCTCATCGGCGTCGGCCTGATCGTCGCGATCGGCGCCCAGAATGCCTTCGTGCTGCGGCAGGGCCTGATTCGCCGGCACGTCCTGGCCGTGACGACGGTCTGCGCGCTGTCCGACGCGATCCTGATCGCGGCGGGCGTCGCCGGGCTCGGCACGCTGGTCCGCGCGACGCCCGGCCTTCTGACGGTCGCGACGCTCGGCGGCGCTGCGTTTCTCGCCGCCTATGGCTGGCTCGCCGCCCGCCGGGCGCTCAATCCCGGCACGCTGGTGGCGGCCGAGGGCCAGGCCGGCGATCTCAGGGCGACCCTTGCCGCGGCGCTCGCCTTCACCTGGCTCAATCCGCACGTCTATCTCGACACCGTCGTGCTGGTCGGCAGCCTGTCGGCCCGCTTTGCCGGCGCCGAAAGGCTGGCCTTCGCCGGCGGCGCCATGACCGCCTCGGCGGTCTGGTTCTATGGCCTCGGCTTCGGCGCGCGCCTGCTCGCGCCGGTTTTCGCGCGGCCGGTCGCCTGGCGCATTCTCGACGGGCTGATCGCCTGCGTCATGTGGGCGATCGCCGTCAGCCTCGTCTCCGCCTGGCTCAGGGGCCAGCCGTGAAAAAGGCGGTCCGGAAAAAAAGGCCGGTCCTGAGGACCGGCCTTGAAGTGATTCAGGAGAGGCTAAAGGAGGTAGTCATGAAGACCGGTCGGAACCGGCTCTTCTGGAGACCGAACCCATGACGGTCGCCCGTGACGGCCGCAAAGTTCAGTCGACGAACTCCTCGATCGGCCGGTGAGCCGGTCTTGCCGGCACCTTGGATCTTGAGGGCTTCGTCAGGGCTGCGGCTGCCGATACGGCGGGGATACCGATCCGGCGATAGTGCGCGGCGAGCGGATCGCCGGATGTTTCGGCAGCGACGGTGACGGCCGTCGGGGCGAAGGTCATAGGTCTGATCTCCAAAGGCACCGGGCGGGCTTGCATAGGGCTCGCGTCGGCTGGAGAGAGAGTTAAGCGTGCGGTGCGGCAGCCATTGGTTCCGATCGTGGAGGGATCGTGGCGGCGAACGGCTCTCTTTGCGACGGGGGTCGACGGATGACGTGGCACGTCATGGCAGAAATGCAACAGAGATGCGCATTTTGCCACGGCCCCGCGCGGGGGCACGTTGACCAAAAGTCATGTCTTCGCCACAAGACTTACAAAGCAATTCACAAGAGTTCCCTGGACCCCCTCGCCATCCGGCGACCCAGGGCATCGGAAAAGGACCTGGGCATGCGGTGGGGCATCCTCGCGCTGGCGGCCGTGGCGCTTGCCGGCTGCAACAATCAGACGGTGAATGCGGTCAGGCCGGTGTCCGAGCGGGACGCCACCCTGATGGCGCAGGGCCCGCAGGTCGAGATGGATTACTGGCGCATGCCGCTGCGCGTGCCCTATCGCACCCAGGAAGCGCCGGGCACGATCATCGTCGAGACCGCCTCCAAGCACCTGTTCCTGGTCGAGGAAGGCGGCACGGCCATCCGCTATCAGGTCGCCGTCGGCAACGAGGCCTTCGGCTGGACCGGCACGGCGACCATCCAGCGCAAGGCCGAATGGCCGAGCTGGACGCCGCCGGCGGAAATGCGCCGCCGCTGGCCGCAACTGCCGGCCTTCATGGAGGGCGGCCCGCAGAATCCGATGGGCTCGCGCGCGCTCTATCTCTACCAGAACGGCCGCGACACGCTCTACCGCATCCACGGCACCAATTCGCCGCTGCAGATCGGCGAGGCCGTCTCGTCGGGCTGCATCCGCATGCACAACGAGCATGCGATCGACCTGTTCAACCGCGTTCCGGTCGGCACCCGCGTGATCGTGCGCTGAGGCGTCGGCGCCTCGGCGTCGATCCGGCGTCCAGGTTCCCTGCTCGGACCTCTGGAAGGGCAAAAGGCGGCGCGAGCCGCCTTTTTTGCATCCGTGCCGGTCAGGAGCCGGTCTTGGCCGTCTTCTGCGTGCCGATCGCGCCGGCCACCGCCTTGATGGCAACCTTGCCGTAGCGGTCTTCCAGCTTGACGCTGCCTTGCGGCTGCGTCCGCGGGGTCTTCGAAACCATCGTTTCCTCCTGAACGGTTCGTCCGTTCCTGCGTTTGTCACGCAAATGTAACACGATCGTGCCGCCGCATCGAAGAGGGCAGTCGTGCGACGCAACATCGCCGGCCGCGCCCCGGCACCGCGCCCCGGCCGCCGCGCCGCCGTCATCACCAACATCTTGCGGGGTCCACAGGATTGTAACGCTAGATATGGCGCGCCCCGATGAATCGTGGCAGGTTGGATGCCCACCCGAAACCGATCCAGCGAAGTGATCGTAGCGAGTCCTGGGACCCATGAAGTTCTCGCGCTTGCGCATTCTCGGCTTCAAGACCTTCGTCGAGCCGATGGAATTCCTGATCGAGCCGGGCCTGACCGGCGTGGTCGGGCCGAACGGCTGCGGCAAGTCGAATCTCGTCGAGGCGCTGCGCTGGGTGATGGGCGAGAATTCGTTCAAGAACATGCGCGCGTCCGGCATGGACGACGTGATCTTTTCTGGTTCGGGCAACCGGCCGGCGCGCAACACCGCCGAGGTGACGCTCACCGTCGACAACAGCCAGCGCCTGGCGCCGGCCCAGTTCAACGACAACGACACGCTGGAAGTCTCGCGCCGCATCGAGCGCGAGGCGGGTTCGATCTACAAGATCAACGGCCGCGAGGTGCGCGCCCGTGACGTGCAGATCCTGTTCGCCGATGCCTCCACCGGCGCGCGCTCGCCGGCGCTGGTCCGCCAGGGCCAGATCAGCGAGATCATCAACGCCAAGCCCCAGTCGCGCCGCCGCATTCTGGAAGAGGCGGCCGGCATTGCCGGCCTCTATGCCCGGCGGCACGAGGCCGAGACGCGTCTGAAGGCGGCCGAGACCAATCTCGAGCGGCTGGAAGTGGTGATCGCCCAGATCGAGGGCCAGCTCGACAGCCTGAAGCGCCAGGCGCGCCAGGCGATCCGCTACCGCGGCCTGTCGGCGGATATCCGCAAGGCCGAGGCGACGCTGGTTTTCCTGAAGTTCCGCGAGGCGGGCGAAGCGGTGCGCGAGGCCTCGCGCCTGGTCGAGACCGAGACGCGGCTCGTGGCCGAGCGCACCACCGGCCAGGCCGAAGCCGCGAAGATGCAGGCGATCGCGGCCCATCAGCTGCCGGCCCTGCGCGACGAGGCCGCCAAGGCGGCCGCGGCCCTGCAGCGCCTGGTGCTGGCACGCGACCAGCTCGACGGCGAGGAGCGGCGGGCGCGCGAGCGCATGGCCGAGCTCGAGCGGCGCGTCGCCCAGCTCGACGGCGATATCGCCCGCGAAAAGGCGCTTGGCGCCGATGCCGACGGTGTGCTGGCCCGGCTCACCAACGAGGAGCAGGACTTGCGCGAGGCTGTCGAGGGCGCGCGCGAGGCCGGCGAGGAGGCGGCCGAGCAGGTTGCCGGCGCCGAGGCGACGCTCGCCGACAGCGAAAAGGCCTTTGCCGACGCGACCGCCGCATTGGCCGGGGCGGTCGCTCGGCGCACCGAGCTCGAGCGGGCGATCCGCGACGTCTCCGACCGGCTGGCGCGGCTCGAGGCCCAGCGCGCCGAGATCGAGGCGGAGACCTCGAAGCTCGAGGCGAGCTCCGATCATGCCGCGCGTCTCGAGGCCCTGAAGGCGCAGCTCGAGGCCGCCTCCGCCGCCCTGATCGAGGCCGAGGCCGAGGCCGTCGAAGCCGCCCCCGCCCCTGCCCCGGCCCTCCCCCTCGCGTCCCCTTCGCCTCCCCCCCCCTCCCCCTCCCCCTCCCTCCCTTTTCCTCTCCCTTCCCTCTTCTCTCCTCCCTTCTTTTCTCTTTCCTCTTCTTCTCTCTTCTTTTCTTCTCCCTCCTCTCTCTTTTCTCTCTTCCTTCTCTCTTCCTCTTTCTCTTTCTTCCTTTCTTCCCTTTCCCCTCTTTCTTTCTTCTTTCTTTCTTCTCTCTCCTTTCTTTCTCTTCCCCTCCCTCTCCTCTTCCTCTTCCCTCTCCCTCCCTCTCTCTCTTTCTCTCCCTTTTTCCTCTTTCTCTTCTCCCCCTCTCTCTTTTTCTCCTCTCCCTCCCCCTTCTTCTCTTCTCTCCTCCTCCCTTTCCTTTCCTTTTTTTCCTCCTCTCCTTTCTTCTCTTTTTTCCTTCTCCCCCCTCTCCTCTTTCTCCTCCCCTCTCTTCTCCCTGGACGCGGGCATGCCTGCCGTCG